>JADDPU010000100.1 GCA_016781725.1 Rubrobacter sp.
TACCCCAGCCCGGGGGTCAGACCGTGAGGATAGAAGGCCGCCGAGCCTGAGGAGAGCGGCGAGCGCGGCGTCATCGTAAACACGGCCTTGCGCCTCTACGGCTCGGTCAGGGAGGACTGTCTCAAGAAGGCCAACCTGGAGCCCCGCGAGAGGTGGCAGAGCGGCGGCCGGTAACGCGGGGTGGTACCGGCGATATGCGTCCCGTCCGAAGAGCGGCTCAGGTCTCCCCTTTGAGCACCGCGAGGGCCGCGGCGTAGGAGTTCAGCGGGCGGTTGTCGTCCATGGGCACTACCGTCACGTCCGCGCCGCGTCCGGCGACTACCGCAAGGGCGGGGTCGTTGGTGTCCATCACCGCCACGGTCGGGATACCCGCGGCGATGGCGGCACCCGCGAAGCCGTGGTCGGCGACCACCAGGTCGACCTCGTGACCCAGTTCTGCGAGGACATCGCGCATGTGGTCCGGGCTGTGGGTGTGAAATAGGCCGGCCCCGTTGCCCAAAGTGCCGACCGAACCCGCCCAGTCGAGGGAGATCCCCTTCGCGTAGAGCCCGCGGGCCTTCGCGGAGGCCACCTCGCCGCCGAGCTCCTGCGCCCACCGGGCGAGCTCGAGGTAGTAGAGGAGCAGGGCGCCGGGGTGCCCAGTGGCGAAGATTAGACGCCCCCCAGACCCGGCGACGTCCCTGATCCGCTCGCCGGCCTCGACGAGCCCGGCGGCCGTGCGGGCCGGGTCTATGCAGCCGCGTCCGGGGGTCTCCTCCCTGTCCGGGGGGTTCCCCAGCTGGTGGGAGACGGCCTCGTAGGCCTCATCGAAGGTCACGTCGCGCAGCAGATCCTCCATGCCGAACGTGTTGTTCTCGTCCAGTTCGAGGAGGAGCCCAATCTTGTGGAGGTTGTTCTCCGCGCCGTGGGAGGTGCGGTTACCGGCCACCCCGGCTTCGAGTAGGCGCTCCGCTTGCTGGCTGATTAGGGGGTTCATAGCGCCCGAGTTTACCAGAGGACCATAGAGTCTTTGCCGCTAAGGATCACACGTGGCCCCGATCGTCGCGGCCCGGTTCTAGATCGAGGCCTGTCTATCGGACTCTAGGGCTCGTCGGATGCGAGATGCAATAGTTCCTCTGGCATCCTGACGGGCTTGCCGGTGGAGAGGTCTACGCAGGCGTGGCGCGTGTAACCGGTAGCGATCTCCTCCCCGTCCCGGAAGACCTCGTAGTCGAAGCGGAGGGAGACCTTGCCGAGCTCGGCCAGCTCCGTGTGAAGCGTCAGCTCATCGTCGAAGAACGCCGGCCTGCGGTAGCGGGCGAGGGCCTCCACGACGACGAGCCCGCGTCCCCCGCGCTCCATCTCCTTGTAGGAGCGGCCCTTGGCGCGCATCCACTCGACGCGCCCTACCTCGAAGTAGGAGAGGTAGTTGGCGTTGTTCACGTGCCCCTGGGCGTCGATCTCCGCGTAGCGGACCCGGATTTTCGTCTCGTGGATTATCTTCCCTCGAACTTTGGCTTGCGTTTCTCGACGAAGGCGCCCATCCCCTCGCGGGCGTCCTCGGTGGCGAAGAGCAGGGCGAACTGGTCGGCCTCGTACTCGAGGCCGCTTATGAGGTCGACGTCGAGGGCGCGGTTCGCCGCTGCCTTCGCGTGCCTGACGGCAAGGGGCCCGTTGGCGGAGATCTCGGCCGCAAGCTCTTTTGCGGCGTCGAGCGCCCCGCCCTGGGGGACTACGCGGTTGACGAGGCCCATCTGCCTGGCCTCCTCGGCGCCTATGCGGCGCCCGGTGAAGATGAGCTCTTTCGCGAGCGCGGGCCCGATGAGGCGCGGCAGACGCTGGGTGCCGCCCATGCCGGGCAGGATACCGAGGCCCACCTCGGGGAAGCCGAAGGTCGCGTTCTCGGCGGCTATGCGGACGTCGCAAGCCACCGCAACCTCGCAGCCCCCGCCCAGCGCGAAACCGTTCACGGCGGCTATGGTCGGAACGGGGCTCCGGTCGAGGAGGGCCATGGCGGCGTGGCCGATCTCCGAGAAGCGCTTGGCCTCGAGAGGGTCCATGACGCTCATCACCCTTATGTCAGCCCCCGCGATAAACGAGCGCTCTCCGGCGCCGGTAACCACGATCGCGCGCGGCTCATCGGCCTCCAGCTCCAGCAGCGACTGCCCGATCTCCTCTACCACCTGCCGGTCGAGGGCGTTCAGCTTCTCCTGGCGGTCGATGGTCAGGACGGCCACGCCGTCCTCGCGCTCTACCCTCACGTAGTCCAAGACGCAACTCTCCTTCTAGGTTTCAGGTATCAGGAAAAGCTGTAGCCTGAACCTATCTAACCGCTTGTTTGATGTACTCTACAGCTTTCTTGGTCGGGGTTCCCGGGGTGAACACCTCGCCGACCCCGATCTCCTTGAGCCTCGGGATGTCGTGTTTTGGGATGGTGCCCCCGACGAAGACGAGGATGTCTTCGGCCTCGTTCTCCGCCAGAAGGTCCACGATCTTCGGCACGAGCGTCATGTGGGCGCCCGAGAGGATGGAGATGCCGATGGCGTCGGCGTCCTCCTGGATGGCGGCCTCGACTACCTGCTCCGGGGTCTGGTGGAGGCCCGTGTAGATCACCTCCATGCCGGCGTCGCGCAGGGCGCGGGCTATGATCTTGGCCCCCCGATCGTGCCCGTCGAGGCCGACCTTCGCAACGACTACCCTTAAAGTGCGCGCCATCGTGCCCCTATTCTAACCGACTCGGCCGGGCTCACCTCCTGAGCTCGCGCAGGTTGTCCCAGAGGACGTAGAGGCCCACGATCAGCACGGCCCCTACGACGAGCTGCCAGAAGAACTCGTAGACGATCACCAGGGCTGCGACCACCGCAAGCCCGATGTTGGCGCTGCTGACCAGGTTGACGAGCCGGCCCCTGAAGCCGGCCTCGACGAACGCGAAGAGGGAGATGCTAACGACCAGCATGGAGATAAGGTGGTCCCGCTCGAAGAGCGCTATGGCGACGAAGCTTATGAGCACCAGGCTCACGCTCGCGGCGGCCCAGGCCTCGGCCACGCGGCTGACGCGCAGCTCCGCGTCGGAGGCAGGCCTGTGGGCGCGGACGATGTGGGCGCGGGCCGGCCCGCGCTCGCCGGCCTTGAGGCGGTCGGCGTACTCCTCGAGAGCCCCGGAGACTACCTCGTCGGTGGCGAGCTTCGCCCTGAGCCTCTCTACCTCCGTCGAGAGTTCCGCGACGCGCCGGGTCGTCTCCTCGTAGGGCGCGTCGAGGTGGGACTTGTCCCTCATCGCGGAGAGCTCGACGCCGAGCCTCTTGAGCTCCCCGCTCTTCTCGGAGATCTCGGCCGTGAGCGCCTCGCAGCGCGCCTGGATCTCCGCCCGCTCCTGGTGGACGGTCTCGAGCTCCTCGTCGGGGGGAGGAACCTTGTCGAGGCCGGCCCATCCCACGGGGTCGTACCAGGCCCGGCTCACGGTCTTGTCGCGGTTGTACATAGGTCCCGCCGGGGCGTCCTCGCCCTCGAAGGGGTCCCTGGCGTAGAGTCCCCAGAGCCCCCGGTACCCGCGCACCCAGTCAGGGTAGGGCTCGAGCATGAGCCTCGGCGGGTCCCACTCCCTGTCCCCCCCGGGCCCGACCGTCAGGCCGTCCCCGCGGGCGTAGTCCACGAAGGGGATGTGGAAGTAGCCTGATGAGTCTTCCTCCTCGCCGTCCCCGACGTACTGCCCGAGCCTCGTCCTCCAGAAAGTGCGAACTGCGGCTCCTACCCTGGCGAGGGGCCGCGGGAGGGGCAGGTCCAGCTCCGTCAGGTACTCGCCAGGGGCGTAGTAGCTGGCGTGGGAGCCGGCGCCCACGTAGATCACGGGGTGCTCCCCCACCTTCTCGACCTCGGGGTCGTCCCACCTGCGCCTTAGGTTGTCGCCTGTGTAGTTGTGCGCGGCGTAGGCCACCCACTCTGGCTCGACCTCGCCCTCCTCCGACTCCGAGAGGTAGACGAAGATCTTCTCCCAGTCCGCCTCGTGGTCGTTCGCCCCGAAAAAGCCGCTCCTCCAGTCGTTGAACGGGTAGAAGAGCCAGTACTGCAGGACCACCCATCCGTCCTGGCGGATCACGCGCCCGTGGTACCTGTAGTGCTCGCGTTCTTTCATGATGCGCTCGTAGGCTACCGAGGCCGCCGCCGCGGCCTCCCCCGGCACCCTTCCGCGGGCGAGGAGCGCTATGGAGTAGAGGGCATCCACGAAGCGGGAGATATACCCGACGCGGGCCAGGCGACCGCGCCCGGCGCGGAAGGCTTCCCTCGACTCCTTGAAGTCCTTCGCCCGCCGCCGGAAGAGGCGCAGGCGCCTGCCGCGAGCGTCGGGGCCGAGGTCGTCGGCGTCGGTGAACTTGAGGAAGTGGACGGCCCCGGCCTCGTCGAGGGGCTGCTGGGCGAGACTGTCCAGGCTCAGCTTCCCGCCCGGAACCACGCAGGCGGCCTCCTCACCCGCTCGCTGCACCCACAGGCTGCACGCCCGCACGTAGGGTGCTACGTCCATCGGGTAGAACTTGTCGCCCCTGGTCGAGCGGATTACAGGCTCGAAGCGCCGCAGCAGGGCCTCGGCCCAGTCCTGGTGTTGTCCCTCCCTCATGGGACGCCCCTGAGCTCGGCCTCGCGCCCGGGCCGGAAGACCACCCGCACGTCGTGGGAGTTGAGGTACAGGATCATCAGGATAGAGTAGGCCATGATCGGGTAGACGTAGCCCGGCTGAAAGAGGGTGTAGAGCCAAAGGCACACGGCCAGGCTGAGGCCCTGGGCGATCGCGGCCAGGAGCCATCCCCTGCGCCTCAGCAGCAGAAAGCTCAACCCCGAGAGGAGCGTCAGGACCGCCGGCGGGGCGAAGAGCGCGAAGGCCGCCACCTCGATCACCCCCTGCGGCGGGGCTTTCTCGGGGCTGATCGCCCGCCAGTCGACCAACGTGGACTCGTAGAGGCCGAGGCCCACGATCCCGACTACCTGCAAGACCAAGAGCAGCCCGATGGCCCTTACCGGTCGGTATGAAGTCTTGTCCGGCTCCACCAAGCCTCCGGAACTCCCTCCTGCCTAGCTTATCCGAGGCCAGCCGCGATCCTGAGCCCGGCAACAGATTACACCGAGGTCCGCGGGCAGGACCATGGCCTACTCGGTCTCGACGGGGTTTGTGAGGGCCCCGAGGCCCTCTATCTCGATCGTGACTTCGTCACCGTCCTTCAGCCAGAGCTGAGGGTCGCGGGCCATGCCCACGCCGGGGGGTGTGCCCGTGATGATGACATCCCCGGGAACCAGCGTCATGCCGGTCGAGAGGAACGCGACGAGCTCGGCGACGGAGAAGATCATCTTCGAGGTGTGCCCGTCCTGGACTACCTCCCCGTTGAGAGTGCACCGGACGGAGAGGTTCTGCGGGTCTTCGACCTCGTCGCGGGTGACGATGTAGGGCCCCAGAGGACAGAAGGTGTCTATGGCCTTGCCGCGCGTCCACTGCCCGCCCTCCCCGAGCTGGATGTCGCGCGCGGAGACGTCGTTGGCGTTGGCGTAGCCGAAGACGTAATCCAGGGCTTCGGATTCCGAGACGTTGCGCGCCGTCCGCCCGATCACGACGGCCAGCTCGGCCTCGTAGTCCGGCTGCTGGGTGATCGGGGGTATCCGGATGGCCTCCCCGTGGCCGATTATGCTGTTGGCGTACTTGGCGAAGACGATGGGTTTCTCGGGTATGGGCGCGCCCGTCTCGGCCGCATGGTCCTCGTAGTTGAGCCCGATGCAG
This sequence comes from Rubrobacter sp., assembly GCA_016781725.1. Lineage (GTDB taxonomy): Bacteria > Actinomycetota > Rubrobacteria > Rubrobacterales > Rubrobacteraceae > Rubrobacter_D. Next base: position 5,741 of record JADDPU010000100.1, read on the forward strand.
ATGACCTTCTCAGGCCTCGCGACGGGGGCGTGGATGCGGGCCTCCTCCAGCGCCACGGTCTCCTCGCCAGGCTCCGGGCTCCCGCCGCGCTCGATAAACTCGATCATGCCGGCGCCGCCTAAGGGCTGTATCTCTCCGTCGTCTATGGACCCTATCCTCGTCTCCCCGCCACCCACGGAGTACGTCACCAGCTTCAATAGATCTCCTCTCCCCTAGCTTCAAGCCTCGACGCCACGAATCTTAGCAGTAAGCCGACAAACCTAGCCACAGAGTGCGCGACGCCTGGCAAGACCCTGGCTGTCGGGGCCGCGCGGCCAGGCCGGCTACCGGGGCTCGACGCCCGACCCTCGGGCGTCGACCCGATCGAGGAAGGCGAGCACCCGCTCCCACATCGCCTCGGACGACGAGCGGTCGTACTCGGGCAGGTCAGGATCGGCGAAGAGGTGACCCGAGCCAGGATAGGTGTGCTCCTCGAAGGCGGCCCCGGCTCGCCCGACGGCGTCGCCGAGGGCGGCCACCTCCTCCACCTCCACCCAGGGGTCCTCGGCCGCGTAATGCACCTGTAGCGGCACCCCCTCAGGCCAGCGCTCGACGCCGAACTCTCCCAACTCCTCGACGGGAATGGCGGCGTGCATGAGCACCGCTCCCAGGGCGCCCGGCCTACCGGCGGCCAGCAGCTCGGCGGGCACTGCCCCAAGGGAGAACCCGGCGAAGACCAGCCCGGCGGGCAACCCGGCGACGGCCTCCCTCGCCCTCCTGGCGATCTCTGCGTAGCCCAGCTCGTCGCGCTTGCGCAGGCCCTCTTCCAGGTCGTCGAACACTTCCCCGTCGTAGTAGTCGGGCGCGTGGACCGTGTGCCCGGCCGCGCGCAGCCGGTCGGCCGCGGCCGTCACCCCGGGCCTGAGCC
>JADDPU010000257.1 GCA_016781725.1 Rubrobacter sp.
GACCACGCCGACGTAGAAGCCGATCAGGGCGTAGCGGCCGACATTCTCGGCCGAGAAGCCCGGCGTGAGCACGGCCAGGGGAACCTCCCCCTCAAAGACGACGCCGGTCTCGGAGATCAGGCCTATGCTATACGCTTCGCCCTCGACCCATGGGTAGGGGATGGTGATCGCCGCCGTTTCGCGGGGGCTTATGGTGTTGGAAGGCTCCGCTTCGAAGTCCCACAGCGCCTCGTTTACCGAGACCTGCTCTATGGTCACCGGATCCGGGCCGCCGTTGGTCACGCTCGCGACGAACTGGCCTTCGCTCGGCATCGTGACGCTGTTCACGGTCAGGTCCTCCACGGGAGGGACGTCCTCGCGCCCGATCCCGGAGCCGTTGACCACGATCAGGGCTAGGAGCACCCCCAGCCCCAAGAGCGGAAGGAGCCCCAGCATCACCCAGCCGGGACCTCGCCCTTTGCCGGTCTCCGGCGCCCTACCGGGATGCGCCTCTTGCTGCGCGTCGCGGTCCATCTGCGAGTTCCTCTCTTGCGTGTCGCGCTCCATACTCACTCCTCCACCTCGAAGAGGCCCATCCAGCCGAGCTCGGCGAACTCGCTGACGTGGGCGTGGAACATGAACTGGCCCGGGAACTTGTAGCGGAACTCCATGATCCCGCGCTCTCCCTGCCCGAAGAGCTTCGTGTCGGTGAACTCCGAGGGCTCCAGCTTCGTCCCTGTCGGGTAGTAGTCGAAGAAGTTCGCGTGTATGTGCATGCTGTTCTGGAAGTCGAACTCCAGCAGGTTGGAGATGTAGACCCTGATGAGCTCGTTCTTCTTTATCTTTACGGGGTGGCGCTGGTGGTGGAAGGCCACCGTGTTGACGGCGTAGAGCTCGTTGGACTGGTCGAAGTTGGTGTCGAAGCCGTTCATGACCATCACCATCTCGTCGGCCTCGGGCCGCCCCTCCCTGGGGTCTATGATGAACGCCCCGTAGAGGCCCTTCTCGATGTGCTTCTTGAGGGGCATGGTGTGGCAGTGGTAGATGTGGGAGCCGAAAGGCTCGGCGTCGAACTCGTAGACGAACTCCCGCCCCGGCGCCACCTGCTCGAAGACCCCGTCCATGTTGGCCGGGTGGATGCCGTGGAAGTGGATGGTGTGGGGGTGAGCGTCCTTATTCTTAAAGACCACCCGCAGCCGATCCCCCTCGGTGGCCCTCAAGGTCGGACCCGGCACCTGCCCGTTGTAGGTCCACGCCGGGTACATGATGCCGGGCGCCACCTCGATCTCCGCGGCCTCCGCCGTCAGCTCGTACTCCCGAACGGTCCTGCCGCCCTCCCTCTTCTCCTCGCCGTAGTCGAAACTCCGCAAAAACTCCGTCGGATCGAAGCGCGAGAGGTCCACGTCCCCCACGGTCTGGTTGCCCATGTGCAGGTCCGTCATGGCTTCGCTGGCTTTGGGAGAGCCATGGTCCATGCCCTCCATGCCGGAGTCCTGACCCTGCGCCATTCGCGCCCCTAACAGGCTGCCCGAAACGCCCAAAGCGCCCGTGACCCCGGCCGCCTTCAAGAAGTCCTTGCGCGAGAACCTCTGAGACATTTCCTTCATCCGCTACACCTCCGCCTTCATCCGCTACACCTCCGTAAAGAATCCCGATCCAGTCCGCCCGAGCGCCGCCGCCCGCCGGACCAAGACTAATCTCCCGCCGTTGGTCTCAAATCCCTCTCCTTACGCTCCGATAGCGATGGCTTGCCAAACCATTTTTAGTCATATATAAATTATTGTCAAGCTTTATCGTAATTATTTGATAGATGCCGTTTCCTTCCCTTCACCTTCTTGCCCGAATCGTAACCGCGACCCTCACCTCCGACGCCGGTGGTCTTCACCGACTGCGAATCGACGATC
>JADDPU010000360.1 GCA_016781725.1 Rubrobacter sp.
CCAGAGCAGAGGTGCCCTGTACAGAGGTACGTGCCGAAAAACCGTACCTACGTCCGGCGCGGAGGGCCTCTGTCCACGAGATCATAGGAGGATGCGGGCTTCAGCCAAGCCGGCGGAAGTGGTGCTTGGGACCTAAGAATTTGCGCATAGACTATAAGGGGGCCATCGCGGGCTCCGCGTAGAGCGTAAGAGAGGAGAAGGGCATGATCATCCTGTTCACCAGGACGACCGGCAGCGTCGGTCGGCAAATCATCTCCGGTCGGCCGCGCGCGGGCGTCGCCGCGCGACCGACGAGCCGCGGCCCGAGGCTGGGCGCCTGATCTTGCAGCCCATCGTCTCCGTCTCCAAGCTCTCAAAGACCTACGCCTCAGGCTTCCAGGCGCTCGAGAACATCAACCTGGAGATTCGGCGGGGTGAGATCTTCGCGCTGTTGGGCCCGAACGGGGCAGGCAAAACCACCCTGATCAGCATCATCTGCGGGATCGTCAACCCGACAGGAGGCACCGTACTGGCCGGCGGTCACGACATCATCTCCGAATACCGGGCCGCCAGGTCCTTGATCGGCCTCGTCCCGCAAGAGCTCACCACCGACGCGTTCGAGACCGTCTGGGCCACGGTCAGCTTCAGCCGGGGGCTCTTCGGCAGGCCGCCCGATCCCGGCTACATCGAGAAAGTCCTGAGAGACCTCTCCCTCTGGGACAAAAAGGACAGCAAGATCATGACGCTCTCCGGCGGCATGAAGCGCAGGGTTATGATCGCCAAGGCCCTCTCCCACGAGCCGCGGATCCTCTTTCTCGACGAGCCGACGGCGGGCGTCGATGTCGAGCTGCGTAGGGCCATGTGGGAGACGGTGCGCTCGCTGCGCGCGACCGGCGTAACCATAATCCTGACCACCCACTACATCCAGGAGGCCGAAGAGATGGCCGACCGGATCGGGGTGATCAGCGACGGCCGGATCATCCTGGTCGAAGAGAAGGCCGAGCTGATGCGCAAGCTCGGCAAGAAGCAGCTGACCCTACAGCTGCACGACGGGCTCGATGAAGTTCCCGAAGAGCTCGCCGGTTACGGCCTGGAGCTGGCGGCGGACGGCACCGAGCTAATCTACACGTACGATACGCAAGTCGAGCGGGCGGGCATCGCGGCCCTGCTCGCCGACCTCAACCGGGCGGGCATCAAGTTTACGGACCTCCAGACCAAGCAGAGCTCTCTCGAGGACATCTTCGTCAGCCTGGTGAAGGAGGGCGCATGAACTTCCACGCGATCCGCGCGATCTACACCTTCGAGATGGCGAGAACCGGGCGCACGTTGCTGCAGAGCATTGTCTCACCCGTTCTCTCGACCTCGCTGTATTTCGTAGTCTTCGGGGCGGCGATTGGCTCGCGCATCACCGACATAGACGGGGTCAGCTACGGCTCCTTTATAGTGCCTGGCCTGATCATGCTCTCGCTCCTTACCCAGAGCATCTCCAACGCGTCGTTCGGCATCTTCTTCCCCAAGTTCACGGGCACTATCTACGAGCTGTTATCAGCCCCCGTCTCTTTCGTCGAGATCGTCATCAGCTACGTCGGGGCGGCCGCTACCAAGTCGCTCATCCTGTCCGGGATCATCCTGGCTACCGCCGGCCTGTTCGTGCCGCTCGAGATCGCTCACCCGCTGTGGATGCTCACCTTCCTCCTGCTCACGGCCATAACCTTCAGCCTCTTCGGCTTCGTCATCGGGATCTGGGCCGACGGCTTCGAGAAGCTGCAACTCGTGCCGTTTCTCATAGTCACGCCCCTGATCTTCCTCGGCGGCAGCTTCTACTCCGTCAACATGTTGCCGCCGTTCTGGCAGACGGTCACCCTCTTCAACCCCGTCGTCTACCTGAT
>JADDPU010000013.1 GCA_016781725.1 Rubrobacter sp.
GGCATGAGCGCGGCATCCCAGGCCCGTCGGCGCCGGGGAGCGGACGACCTCGAGATCATCGCCTTCGAGCGGGGCAGCTTCACCTCGTACTCCGCCTGCGGGATCCCGTACTTCCTCGGTGGCCTCGTCCCCGACGCCGAGCAGCTCATCGCTCGCTCTCCTGAGACCTTCCGCGACGCCTACGCCATCGACGTCCGGCTCCGTCACGAGGTGACCGAGGTCGACCTGGGCCGCCGAGCGGTGCGAGCGCGGGACCTCGACAGCGGCGAGGAGCGCTGGGAGGGCTTCGACCAGCTCGTGGTGGCCACCGGCGGGGAGCCGCTGCGGCCCCCACTTCCCGGTGCCGAGGCAAAAGGCATCTTCGGCGTCCAGACCCTCGACGACGGCCTCGCCGTGCGCCGCGTCCTCGACGAGGAACGACCCCGGCGCGCCGTCGTCGTCGGGGGTGGCTACATCGGCCTGGAGATGGCCGAGGCGTTCAAGATGCAGGGCCTCGAGGTCGATGTCGTGCACCGGGACCCTCAGCCCATGCCCACCCTCGACCCTGACATGGGGGTCCTCGTCGCCGATGCCATGCGTCAGACGGGGGTGGCCGTCCACAGCGGCGAGGAGGTGGTGGGCTTCGAGACCCACCAGGGGCGGGTCACTGGAGTCGTCACCGAGGGCCGCTGCATCCCGGCCGACATCGTGGTCCTCGGCCTCGGCGTTCGCCCCGGCACCACCCTCGCCGTCGCAGGAGGAATCCCCACCGGACCGAGCGGTGGCATTCGTGTCGACCGCCGAATGTGCACGGACATCGAGGGCGTGTGGGCGGCGGGCGACTGTGCCGAGAAGTTCCATCGCATCTCCCGCGCCCCGGTCAGCATCGCCCTCGGCACCCACGCCAACAAGGAGGGAAGGGTGGCCGGTATCAACATCGGCGGTGGCTACGCAACCTTCCCGGGTGTGATCGGAACGGCGGTGACCAAGGTCTGCGAGTTGGAGGTGGCCCGAACGGGCCTGCGCGAATCCGAGGCGCCCGGAGCCGGGTTCGAGCCCCTGAGCGTCGTGGTCGACTCCACCACCCGGGCCGGCTACTACCCCGGCGCCCAACCGATCACGACCAAGATGGTGGTCGAGAAGCGAAGCGGGCGCCTCCTGGGGGCCCAAATCGTGGGGCGTGAGGGGGCGGCCAAGCGCATCGACGTCTTGGCCGCCGTGCTGTGGAGCGGCCTGGGCGTCGACGAGATCCTCAACCTCGACCTCTCGTACGCCCCGCCATACTCCCCTCTGTGGGACCCGGTGCTCATCGCCGCCCGCAAGGCGTGGGACCGAGTGGAGGAGACGGTTGGCCAATGCAGGTGAAGATCTACTACGACTACACCTGCCCCTACTCGTACCGAGCCTTCCAGTGGTTCCACCGGTTGCGGGAGGCCGTCCCCGGTCTCGAGGTGAGCTGGGCCACGTATTCCTTGAAGGAGGCCAACCGAGGCGCCTCTTCACCTTCGCCCTTCGACGACCGCGAGATCTCGAGCGTCTCGGTGCTCGCCCTGGCCCTCGCCCACGCCGCCCGCCAGGCCGACTTCGACCACTATCACCAGGCAGTGTTCGACGCCATGCAGGCGCACCGGCTCGATGAAGGGGACCTACTGGCCGCAGCAACCGACGCCGGCGTCGACACCGCCGCCTTCGACCTCGATCGCCACCAGTGGCTGAGCCACGTCGCCGAGGAACACGGTGAGGCCAAAGCTTTGGGCGTATTCGGCACCCCGACCCTCGTTTTCGACGACGCCGTCGCCTTCGTGAAGCTGGCCGAGCTTCCGCCCGACGACGACGACGTCGAGCTCTGGCACAGCCTGTGCGTGCTCGCCCGATG
>JADDPU010000355.1 GCA_016781725.1 Rubrobacter sp.
CGAAGGGTTGGGGTGTCGGTGACGTGATCCACTCATGCTCGCGCAGCTCGTCTCCGCTGCCACCGATGTGCCGCTAGTCGCGCCACCGGGGTGACTGCCAGGCCGCCGCCTAATCGGCCGTCAGCCGGACCGATCATCCACTCGCAAGCGGCGTCAACGCGTGGGAGCTGGGGTGACTCAATCGGTCGTCGCAACACTGCCTTGTTGGTCTAACGGTAGGAGGTCGTCGAAGGCCTCGGCCGGGGTCTTCCACCCGAGGGCCTTCCGGGGTCTGCAGTTGAGCGTGCTGGCGACGGCTCCGATCTCCTCGGCGTTCCAGCGCGAGAGGTCGGTGCCCTTGGGGAAGTACTGGCGTAGGAGCCCGTTGGTGTTCTCGTTGGTGCCGCGCTGCCAAGGGCTGTGCGGATCGGCGAAGTAGACGGGGATGCCCGTCTCGACCTTGAACACCGCGTGCTCGGACAGCTCCTTGCCTCGGTCCCAGGTCAAGGATCGGCGCAGCTGCTCCGGCAACGTGGCCATCGCGGATGCGAGCGCCTTCTTCATGGTGATGGCGCCGTAGCCAGCGAGCGCCGGACCGTTCTTGGTGCGAGGGACGACGCCGTAGCCGTTCTCGCGTGGCAGGTGGATCAGCATCATGAAGCGGGTCGTGCGCTCGACCAGGGTGTCGATGGCGGAGCGTTGCAGGCCGATGAGCAGGTCGCCTTCCCAGTGGCCGGGAACGGCACGGTCCTCGACCTCGGCGGGTCTTTCGCTGATCATCACCTCGGGCGTGACGTAAGCCCAGGCCTTCTGGCGAGCCCGGGCCCGCGGGACCCGAAGCGCACGTCCGGTGCGCAGACAGGTGACCAGCTCCCGTCGCAGCGCGCCGCGGCCCTGTACGTAGAGGCCCTGGTAGATCGCCTCGTGGCTGATCCGCATGGACTCGTCATCGGGGAAGTCGACCCGAAGACGGTTGGCGATCTGCTCTGGGCTCCACCCTTGCACCCATCGGCGATCCCCATGATGCGGCTTGTTCTTGTCCTTCCACTCGGGACCCCGCGGGCCGACGGCCCCACCGCCGGGCCCGCGAACCACACCCGACAGACGGTCCTCCGCGATCGAGGTGTTGCGACGACCGATTGAGTCCACCCTGTACTCATCGTGGCCTTGACATGGCTAGTCGCTTGGCCCCCTGAGTCTGCGCTGATTGCCGAGGACAAGCTCGGCTGAGCGCACCGAAGCATCGATCCGGCTGCGAGTTCTCTCTTGCCACCGCGGCCACACCGCGGCGGCGACCGCCCAACCGAGACCAAGCAGCCCTGATCTGACGGCTGTGGCTTCGTCGCCCTCCGCGACGGCACCGATCACCACGGGCACGCTCAGCACAGCAAACGCTGTGAAGATCAGCCGGCCACTACGACCCCAGAAGCCTTCGTCCTGGCGTCGAAGCTCCTCAGCGTACGCAAGGAGCGCCTGTGCGGATCGTCGATCTCGCACGGGCTCGCCGCGTCGTACCGCCCGTATGACTGCAGCTCGGTCCTGCCCAGGCAGATCACGGAGCGCGGCAAGGGGACGCCTTGCGACCGCGAAAACCATGAGGCTGGCAAAAAGCACGCCCGAGACGACTCCACTGATCAGCCCGAAAAGGAGTGACCCGGTTTCAAGCCCTCCCCTGATGCCAGCAAACGCTCCGAAACCGGTTACCAGAAATAGCCAGGCACGCCACGGCGTGCTCGTCATTGCGGCCAACATGATCAGCCCTCTTCCGGCATGGTCAGGAAGCAGATACCACCATCACACGCGGACCAAGTCTGCCATGCGCTGGTCCATCGTGACCGACGATAGATCCCACGTCGGCTGCGCGCCGGGCTGAGCCGCCCCGAT
>JADDPU010000365.1 GCA_016781725.1 Rubrobacter sp.
CAGGAACCGCGACCGAAGGCTGCGCTCCCTGAAGCGGGGTGAGGAGTCCGGGCGGTGGCTAGGCCTCGACAGGGACTGGATGGAGGCGGTGCTGTGGGAGAACGCCGGGAAACCTACAGCTTTTAGGGACGTTCATGGCATCGACTACGCCACAGCGCAGAAGTACCTCGAGATGCACGGCATCGACTGGAAGACAATAGCAGAGAACTTCACGCGCCGGGGGGAATTGATAGACCGCGCGTTCTACGAGGAGACCAGGAAGAGGATGCAGGAGTTCGGCTTCGACGCCGGCCTCAAGGCCTCCGGAATCAGTTCCCGAAGGTGGAAGAAGATCAAGGCGAGGTTCGAGGCCGTCGGCGTGGTACCGAACAACCACGAGATCCTGGCGATCGAACGCACCGGCAAGTTCGTAGACGTCTACGACCTGGAGGTGGAGGACACCCACAACTTTATAGCCGGGGAGATATGCGTCCACAACTGCACCAACCCGAACGTGCAGCAGATCCCGCACGAGGACGAGTTCCGCCGGTGCTTCGTGGCCGAGGAGGGAAACACGCTCGTCATCGCGGACTACTCGCAGATAGAGCTGCGCATCCTGGCGGAGGTCTCGGAGGACCCCGCCTTCGTCCGGGCTTTCCAGAAGGGCGAGGACCTGCACCGCCTGACGGCGGCGACGATGTACGGGGTTACGATGGAGGAGGTTACCAAGGACCAGCGCTCGGCGGCCAAGAGGATCAACTTCGGCCTCATGTACGGCCGCGGGGCCCGCAGCCTCTCGGCCCAGCTCGGCACCGACGAGGAGCGGGGCCGCCAGCTTATAGACGAGTACTTCACCAACTACCCGAAGGTGCAGCGCTTCCTGCAGCGGACCGCCAACCGGGCCACGCGGGACAGGACCCTGAGGACCCTCGCCGGCAGGGTCAGGAAGTTCGGAGCCTCGCCGGTCACGGACGACCGGGGCGCGATGCGCCGCGAGGCTATGAACTATCCAATTCAAGGCAGTTCGGCCGACATCGCCAAGCTGGCGCTCGCCTACGTCCGCGAAGAACTCGACGGCCTGGACGCCAGCCTCATCAACTCCATCCACGACGAGTTCGTCGTCGAGTGCGCCGAGGAGTTGGCCCCGGAGGTCTCAGAGAAGATGAAGCGGGCCATGAGCCGGGCCGGGGAGAGGATCCTCAAGAAGGTGCCCGTCGAGGTCGAGGTCGCCGTCTCGCGCGAGTGGACGAAGTAGGGAGCGTCGCCGCCTGCTCCGGGGACCGCGAAGTCCCCCACCTGGAGATCGTCAGGGCCAGCCCCGACGCCGCCGACGTCCTGACGCGTATCGCCTTCGCCGCAAAGCGGCATTGGGGGTATCCGGAGCCCTGGATCGAGCAATGGAGCGGTTGCCTGACCATTACCCCGGAGTTCATCCGGGACAACGAGGTGCATGCGGCGACCGCCGGCGACGAGCCGGTAGCCTTCTACGCCCTCGTCGGGAGGGGCTCGACCCTGGAGCTGGAGCACCTGTGGGTCTCGCCCGAGTACATCGGCTCGGGCGTCGGACGCGCTCTCTTCGAGCATGCCTTAGGTAGGGCCGCTTCGCTCGGTGCGGAAACCTTGAGGCTCGAAGCGGACCCAAACGCCGAGGGCTTCTACCGCAGGATGGGCGCACGGCGCGTGGGCGAGAACGTCTACGAGATCGAGGGCCAAAAGCGCGTGCTGCCGCTGATGGTCGTGGGGTTACCCGGCCGCCGGTAAGGTGCTTCGGTAAGGTGTTTACCCCTCGAGCGCTACCTCGGGTCGCTTCGCCCTGTTGGTGAGGAGCAGCAACACGAGCGCCGCGACGACGCAGAGGGCGCCGGTCCAACCCAGGGTCGC
>JADDPU010000218.1 GCA_016781725.1 Rubrobacter sp.
CTTGGCCGCCTTGTAGAACTTGACGGCCCCGTACATCACGCCGTGGTCCGTGAGCGCGAGGCCCGGCATGTTCTGGTCCTTGGCGAAGGAGATGAGGTCCCGGATCCGGCTCGCCCCGTCGAGCATCGAGTACTCCGAATGACAGTGCAGGTGCGCGAACGGCGTAGCCGCCAATCTTCCCTCCCTCCGTACCGGTCGGCGGCGACGCCCCGAAAGGAGCGCCGCCACCCGCCTGTTCTCCCCGTCGAATGCTCGACGCCGGCTACTATACGAGACGACCCCACCGGTTGTCCAGGCCACCTCGACCAGAACTTGAACCCTGTTTTGCAGGGGTTTTCACGTAGGTTTCAGGTAAGGAGTCGGGGTGTATGTTCCTCTGGGAAGGCGTGCGGCTCCGGCGTTGCGGCGCTATCGGGAGGGCTTGGCCCGCGAGGCCCGGTTGCGGGCCGGGCGGTCTACCTGACGGCTGATATCTGAAACCTGAAGCCTATTCATCGTCATCTCTCCAGAGAAACCAGTTCATGGCTATCTGGGCGCTCAGTACGGCGAAGAGGAGGGCGAAGAGGCCGTGGGAGAGGTCGTGGCGCCAGGCGGTGTAGACGACGAGGGCTGAGGAGATGGCGAGTGCGGCGACGACGAAGAGGAGCGTGACCCCGAGGATGCCGGCCCGCAGGGCGCGCCGGAAGGCGCCGTCGCGGCGGTCTGGATCCTGCGGTAACTCCGCCCCGCGGGCCATACTTTTAGTCCTTTTTTCCGGAGCTCTCGGAGGTGGACTTCTCTGTGCTCTTCTCGGAGGCGGGCTTCGAATCGCCGTTGGTGCTCGTCGAGGCGTCCTTCGGGGTGGTCTCTTTCGGGCTCTTCTTGCTGTAGTCGGTGGCGTAGAAGCCCGAGCCCTTGAACGAGATGCCGACCGGGTGGAGGACCTTCCTTACCGGCGCGCCGCACTCCACGCAAGAGGTCAGGGGGTCTTCGGACAGCTTCTGCATCACGTCGAAGACGTGACCGTTCTCGCACTTGTACTCATAGATCGGCATTCGGCCTCCAGTAGTTCACAGCTCGCAACCCTCGGATTATACAGCCTGGACGGCCTTCGAACCCCGATCCGGGTACCCTCTACTACGGGCGGCGGTTAGGGTCGAGGTCCCCTGATTCGAAGTCCCGCTCCATGTGCTCGCGGGCGGTCTGCACGAGCTCGGGGCGCGCGCAGATCTCCTCGATCTCCGTGGTGGAGGCGTTGCGCCGCACGTAGTCTTCCTGGACCACGTCCTGTAGATGCGCCCCTTCCCCTATACGGTGAAGGATGTACTGGAGGACCTTCTCCTCCCGCGGGGAGGTCTGGGGACGCCCGAAGAGCCGCTCCCAGAAGGACTTTCTCTCTCTTTCCTCTGGCATCTCCGTCTCCTTACTGCTCGCCTCACCTCTCGCATAATTGTAACGAGTCTGTGCCCCACCGTATACGCAGCGGATATCGGCCTCCCGCCCCCGAGGCCACTTCCTCGCGGATTCCACCCTCGAAAAGGGCGCGCTCCGCTCCCACGGAGGCAAGAAGCGCCCGGTATGCAGTTTCGCCGCGCTACAGTGGGTATTCGACGGCTTCTCGGAGGTCTCCTCTGCATCCGCGCCACGCGGGTTTTCCGGCGAAGGCACCCGGTTACCAGGGGTCGTGTCCCCGGGGTAGCCGAAGGACCGACGGGGCCCTACTCTCCTGAGAATCCTTCTCGATTGTACTTCGGACAAATGGGCAATTTTGAGGGAGACGCGCCGCCCAAACCCGTAGTATGCTGCGTAGGTTACAGGAAGGCGAGGCAGGCCCCTTGCAAAAGGGATACGGTATCGTGGACCAGAGGCTCACGAGGAGGC
>JADDPU010000264.1 GCA_016781725.1 Rubrobacter sp.
ACCTCGGCCTGCTACTCGCCGCGCCTGGAGAAGAACATAGGCTTCGCCATGGTGCCGATCGAGTACTCGGAGCTGGGAACCGAGCTCGAGGTCGAGCGCCCGGAGGGCGTGGTCTCGGCCACCGTGGCCGACAGGGTCTTCTTCAAGCCGGAGCACGCAGAGCAGGCGCTGAGCCGTCGTCCATAAGGGGCAGGGCCTAAGAGGCGCTCGCCGCGGGCGGAGACGGAAGACGGTAACCGCCCGCGGCGTCTTCGAGACCAAAGCGCATCCAGGGGAGAGACCCGGAAAGATCATGGTGAAGCAAGACATCGAGGGCGTCAGGGGCAATAGGGACGCGCGGGAGATGCTCTTCGAGGCCCTGCGGCGACCCAGGTACGAGGTGATACCCCTCCAGGGGGTGGAGGAGCAGGTGGTCGAGCACGTCCCCAAGGACCTGAAGGTCACGGTGACGGCCTCCCCGAAGAAGGGGATCGAGAGCACCCTGGAGCTCGCCGAGCGGCTGTCGAGGCGGGGATACGAGACGGCGCCGCACCTCTCCGCCAGGCTCGTAAGGGACGAGGCGCATCTGGAGGAGATACTCGGCCGGCTGCACGGGGCCGGCATACGGGACGCCTTCGTCGTCGCCGGGGACGCCGAGGAGCCCGCCGGCAAGTTCACCGGGGCGGGCGAGCTGCTGGCGGCGATGGCGAGCCTCGGGCACGACCTCGACGAGGTCGGCATCACCGGGTACCCCGAGAGCCATCCCTTTATCAGCGACGAGGACACCATAAAGGCCATGTACGAGAAGGAGCCCTACGCCACCTATATAGTCAGCCAGATCTGCTTCGACGCCGATGTCATCGCCGGGTGGGCGCAGCGCGTGCGCCGGCGGGGGGTGGAGCTGCCGATCTACGTCGGGGTGCCCGGCGCCGTGAGCCGGCAGAAGCTCTTGCGGATCTCGCGGGGGGTGGGGATCGGGGAGTCGGCGCGGTTCCTCAGAAAGTACGGCAACTGGTTCGTGCGGTTCTTTCTGCCAGGCGGGTACAGCCCCGATCGCCTGGTAGAAGGCCTGACCTCCTCGTTCGCGGATCCCGAGAGCGCAGTCCAGGGGTTCCACGTCTACACGTTCAACGAGGTAGAGAAAACAGAGGCGTGGCGGCGCGAGAAGCTCGACGGCATGGGAGCGGCTTAGCCCCCTCGCAGTAGCGAGATCGGAGGAGTCCCGGATGATACACCCGACCGAGATGCCGAACGACCTTCAAATAGCCCGCCGGGCCAGGCTCGAGCCGCTCCCCGAACTCGCCTCCCAGATGGGCATAGGCTCGCACCTCCTCGAACCCTACGGTAGCGCCGTAGCCAAGATTAAACTCGAGGCCATAGAGGAGCTCTCGGAGAGGCCAAACGCCAGGTACGTTGTGGTATCTGCGATCACGCCCACACCTTTGGGCGAGGGGAAGACTACCACCACCGTGGGTTTGGGTCAGGCCTTCAAGCACATTGGCAAGAGGGCCACGGTCACCGTTCGCCAGCCGGCCATGGGCCCTACGTTCGGCATCAAGGGCGGGGCGGCGGGCGGCGGCTACAGCCAGGTTGTGCCCATGGAGATGCTAAACCTCCACCTCACCGGCGACACCCACGCGGTAACCTCTGCCCACAACCTCCTCTCGGCCATGCTGGACAACCACGTCCACCAGAACGACGACTTCTTCCACGTCGATAGGCACAGCATCACCTGGAGGCGGGTGTTGGACGTGAACGACCGCTCCTTGAGGAACATAGTCATAGGGCTGGGTCCTCGCTCTGACGGGGTGCCGCGCGAGACGGGCTTCGACATAACTGCTGCTTCGGAGGTCATGGCGATCCTTGCGCT
>JADDPU010000336.1 GCA_016781725.1 Rubrobacter sp.
AAGCGCAAACTCTGGAGAGGATCAAAGCCTTGTCGTCTACCATCCCCGACACTCCCTTCGCGAACGTCGCAAGTTTACGTTGTGTGTAATACTTTGTATTAACTAGGGTCTATCATAGCGTAAGGGACGGATCGGATGAGCGGAAGGAAGACGGAGATACTCAGCTTCTCGGTCCCGCCGGAGATTAAGAGGGGGTTTAAGGAGCTGGCGGAGGAGCAGGGGATGGGGGCAAGCGAGCTCTTCCGGGAGATGATACGGGTCTACGAGGATTACCGGGAGGAGAGGGAGTTCAGGCGACTCCAGCGACGTGGCGCGATGCAAACGCTGGAAAGATTCGGCAGCGAGGAGGAACTGTTCGACTACCTCTACTCGGACAGGTAGCGTGCCCTGACCTCGGAGGCCGGAGGGGGCGAGGCGGCACCCAGGGTCGTCTTCGACTCGAACGTGTTGGTGGCTGCGTACAACTGGCCCGGGGGTATGGCGGATCACGCCTACCTACTGGTACGGAGGGGGGCCGTCGAGCTGCACGTGAGCACGTTCATACTGGAGGAGATTCATCGCATCTTGGGTGGAAAATTCGGGTGGGAGGAGGACAGGGTCGGGCGAGCCGTGGCTCAGGTGAGGAGGCTCGCCGCGGGAGTCCACGAGCCGGAGGAATCGGTCGACGTGATCGAGGACGACCCGACGGATAATAGGATCCTGGAGTGTGCCCTCGTGGCCGGCGCAAGAACCATTGTCACGGGCGACAAGAAGCACCTGCTGCCACTTGGCTCCTTCCGCGGCGTCTCCATTGTCGGGCTGAGAGACTTCCTTACGTCCTTCACCGACTGACGACCCTCTTGTAGTGGCACCGCAGAACGCTGCCGTTGTCGAGGATTATCGTGTCCTTGCTGAGGGTTACGCCAGGTACTCGCGTATACGCTCGATCCTGCCGCCCCTTACGGAGCACTCGTGTAGGAATGGGGCTCCGTCGTTCTCGCCATCCTCCAAGAACCGGCCGGCGACGAGGACGCCGTCGCCGATCTCGAGGAAGGTGTCGGCGGAGACGCGCGGTCCATTCCCGTCCTCGCCCCGGCGGAAGGCCGCGCGCAGAACGGATGGCAGGCCGCGGAGAGTGCCGTCGAAGGGGAGTCGGGTGACCGCGGGGTGGACCCACTCGACCTGTGGGCTGATGTAGCGCCTGAGCGCCTGTTCGTCCCCGTCCTCTAGCGCCCGGTACGCCGCGCGCACCGTGGTGACGTCCTCCGCGAGCTCGCCCGCGGCGGGCGGTCCGTCTTGCCGCGGGCGGCCGGAGATCATGTGGCCGCCCGCCGTTCGGCAGCCGGGGTAGCAAAGACGCCGGAAGACGACCCGCGCCCGGGGATCGGGTTGGAGAGGCATCCCGAGAGGAGCCGCGGGAGGGAGGCGCGGCCTGGGCCTTTGGCGACGAGGACCGCGATCGTCCCCGAGAGGGCTACCACCAGGGCGCCGTTGACCTCGTCGCTCGTCATCAGCTTGCCGATCATCTGTGCTCCTCCTTGCTCGTCTCTTTCTCCGGCCGGGGGCCGTACGAGGCGGCCCCCGGTCTCTGGCCTCTGACTCTCCCTACCGCTCGGCCTTCGAGGGGGCGATGTTGCGGTTGAAGCGGAAGAGGTTGTGCGGGTCGTGCTCGTCCTTGAGGGCGACGAGCCGCTCGAAATCCTCGGCCGGGTAGGCCGACTTGACCCTGTCGGCGCTCGCGCCGTCGAGCTCCATGAAGTTGACGTAGGTATCGCCGGTCTGGAACGGACGCGTCGCCTCGGCCACGCGGTCGAGGTGCGCCTTGGCCCCCGCCTCCATCTCCGGCGTGAAGGCCGGCCCTACCCCGTTC
>JADDPU010000202.1 GCA_016781725.1 Rubrobacter sp.
CAGGCCGCGCCTTACCTCGGCCTCGCGGTAGTCCTCGCCTTCGAGCGAGATCCAATCGCACATCGCGATGATCCTGCTCGCGGTCCGCTCACCGAGCTGGGCCGCGAGGTCCTTGGGACCTGTGTTGGAGGTGAAGATAGTGGGTAGCTCCTCCCTGTAGCGGTGGTTGACGATGACGAAGATGCGCTCGCGCACCCAGTCGTTCGCCCTCTCGGCGCCCAGATCGTCCAGGAGCAGCAGGTCGGCGTTCTTTACCGAGTCCATCCACTCGTCGATGTCGCGCCCTGGGTCGTTGTACGTCCCGCGCATGTTGTCCAAAAGCTCGGGCACCGTGACGAAGAGCGAGGGCACCCGCTTGCGCGTTATAAGCTCGTTCATGACCGCAACCGCGAGGTGGGTCTTTCCAGTGCCTACATCGCCGCAGAAGTACAGCCCGCGCCCTTCCGCCCGGTTCTCCTCCCAACTCGTGAGATATCCCTCGACCTTCTCCATCGCCCGCGCCGCCGCCGGGCTGACGTAGGGCTTGAAGCTGGCGAAGGTGTAGCCCTTCATGCGCTTGCTGAGGCCGCTGCGGTCCTTGAGGGCCGTGACCCTGGCGTCGCGGCGCATCAACTCCCACTCGCGCTGCTCGTTCTTCTTCTCGCACTCGGGGGTGCACGGGTGGTAGTACCACTCTCCCGGCTTGCCGTACTTCTTCTGCAGGGCCGGCGGGAACTCGTCCCACTCCGCCTGGAGCTCGCGCCCGCAGTGGGGGCAGACTTGATCGTCCAGCCTCAGAACCTCCACCTTGGCTTTGCCCCTACTCCGTTTCGCCGAAGAGCCACTCATAGCCCTCCCGGCGTCTGGCAGCAGACTGTCTATCCGGTCCACGACTCACCTCCCCTCCAGATCCGCCATGCTTCAACCTCAAGGCCCCGCCCCTCACGGCCCCGCTCTCCTCGACGAGCCTGAGCTTGCGGTCCTGCTCGAACCTCTCGACGTCCTCGACGCTCTTCACGCCCCGCTCGACCCACCGCTCCAATATGCTCCTCACGTAGCCCACCCGCCTCGCGTCGCGCTCGCTGGCTATCTTCAACGCCTCCCGCACCGCGTCGGGCGAGAGGCCGTCCCGCTCGCAGTAGCCGTTCAAGAACTCCAGGATGTGGGGCGCTGGCAACGTCCCCATGAAGCGGAAGTAGTCGTCCGCCGAGACGCCCTCGGGCTCGGCCCGCACCACCTCGACGTCGCGGACGGGGACCTCCCGCAGCCTCTCCTCTTCCTCGACGACCTCGAGGCGGGGCTCCCTCCTTCGGGCCGAAGGCGGGTGCTCCGCGACCTCGAGCCAGCCGTCCCGCCAGGCGACGAACCCCGCCTCGAGCAGGGCTTCGAAGGCAGCCTCGACGTTCTCAGGCGTGGAGCGCAACAGCTCAGCGAGCTCCTCGGGCTCCGCGGCGTCGTGGCCGAGGTCGGGGAGTATGCGCAAGAGCTCGTAGAGGGCTACGGCCTCGGCCCCGAGGTGGGGCATCCAGCGGACGTAGAGCCGGGCGCGTTCTCCCCGCGCCCTCTTCTCCCCAGGGGGTGTGAGCCTGACCCTCTCCATCCTGAGGGCCAGTATACCGGCCGAGGGCTGGGCTCTCTACGTCTGATTCACGACGGAGCGCAGGATCATCGCGGCGATGCCGAAGCCCCTATCGCCCTCAACGATGAGCAAGGACTACCAGAGGCCGTGCGTCACCGGTGAGATGTTCGTCTACGTCGCAATGGCGCGCATCATGGTAAGGCGTCTAGCCCGTGCCCGATAGTTCTTAGGTAGTCTCTCTCCTCGACGTGGGGTGAGTGGAAGCTGCTCGTGGAAGTGCTATCGCC
>JADDPU010000398.1 GCA_016781725.1 Rubrobacter sp.
GTCGTGGGCCAGGAAGACCTTGGCCATGCCTCCGCCGCCCAAAAGGCCCGAGGGGACGTAACGGTCGCCTAAGATGTCGTGGAGCATGGGCTAACCTTCATACGTCCCGGGCGTAGACGCCAGATCAACCGACGCCCCCGAAAGGGGTGCCGAGCTACCCGCAGAACATTCCACGCCACCAGGACCTCCGCGCACCCTCCCGTGGCGAACCGGGGCCATGCGGGAAGCCGGGGGCGCGAACCTCCGAGAATTCTGTACTCTCCGAAGATGGATGAGTAAGCGCCAAAGGTATCCCCCGTCCTTTCCGGTTTCCTGGAAGAGCTACCCAAAGAGATACCTGTACCCACGTAGGGGCCCCGTTCCCGGGACCCCTACGTGGTACTCCCTCTATCCTAAGCGACCAGGTCGGCGCGGACGACGTAGCGGACGTTCCAGTCGGGGCCCATCGTCCAGTAGTCGCCGAAGTCCTCGATGCACGTCTGCAACGAGACCACGTCCCTCCCGACGGGCGCCGTGACCGACAGGTCGGTTATGGGGACCTCCTCGATCTCGCTGACCGCGTAGGTGTAGCTCTGGCCGGCGGAGTCCGTGATGATGACCTCGTCCCCGGCCACCAGGTTCGGCAGGTCCCAGAAGAGGTGGTCGCTGGCGGTGCCGGGGTAGCCGCGGCGGTGACCGGCTATGTAGGTGTTGGAACCCGAAACCCCCGGGTAGCCGGAGCCGAGGAGGTGCCCGGCGCCCTCGTCGAGGCTCGCCTCCGTGGTGCCCTCGACCACGGGGACGTCGTAGATGCCCATCTTGGGCACCATCAGGTACATGGTGGTCCCGAAAAGGTAGCCTGAAGATGCACTAGGTCCCCGTGAGGGGCACCACCGGGTACATGATGTCGGAAGGATCGGGGCTGTGGAGGAGGCCCCTGGCGTGGCCCATCTCGTGCGCCAGCAACCGCCGAAGGTCCATCGGCCCCGCCCCGACCCTCTCCAGGTAGCACGCGTTGACGACGATGCTGCCCTGGACGGTGTAGCCGTCGTAGTACGGAGCGTAGAAGGCTCCCACGTTGTTCGGCAGGCAACCGCTGTAGATGGGCACGTAGCCGTCCGTGTCCGCGAAGCCTACGTCGCTGTCCGGGCCCAGGAAGCCGACCTCCTCCGCCTCCGCCCGATCCGGCGCCGCCAGCGCCACGAACGCGGCCGCGAGGAGGGCGGCTACCAGGAGCTTCGCCGCCCCGTACGTTCCCCCGGCGCGCGTCGCGCGCACGGTACTCACTTGCTCGTTCACCAGAACTCCCTTCGGTGGCGCGGGCCCCGGCGCGCGGGCGCGCCGGGGCCGCGTGTCTCGCTTGTCTACGCTTTCGTCACCTCGGCTCCGCGTTAGGCGACCCGGTCGGCGCGGACTATGAGGCGCCCCGACTCGGGCCCCGCGCTCATCAGGCTCGGGCCGATGGTCGTCCAGTCATCCGGGGTCTCCGTGCAGGTCTGCAAGGTCACCATGTCGCGCCCCGCGATCGGGCTCGTCACGTAGGTCTCCGAAGGGCTCACGGCGAAGACCTCGCTGACGGCGTAGGTGTAGGTGGTACCGTTGGAGTCGGTCAGCAGGATCTCATCTCCGGCGACGAGGGTCGGCAGGTCGTAGAAGACGTGGTCGCTCGGGGTGCCGGGGTAGCCGACGCGGTGGCCCGCTATGTAGGTGTTCGACCCCGCCACCCACGGGTAGCCGCTGCCGCTCAGGTGGCCCGCCCCGGCGGTGAGGGAGGCCTCCGTGGTGCCCTCCACGACGGGGATGTCGGAGATGCCCATCTTGGGCACCGTCAGGTACATCGTCGTGTCCGCCGGCG
>JADDPU010000165.1 GCA_016781725.1 Rubrobacter sp.
TAGGTCTCGGCCCTCGCGGCGGCTTCCTTCGCCGTCTCGAACGGGGGTGGACCGAGGATCTCTATGCTGCCGGGGTTGCGCTCAGCGGCCGCACGGAGGCGATCCAAGTCCGGCGGCCTCTCCTCGTCGGCCTCGTCGGTCGACGGCTCGCTTGCGTCCTTGAAGAAAGCCTCACCGCTTCCAGGCGTGTGCAGCGCGAGAATGCGCGCCATCTCCGAGGTCACCAGGAACGCGTGCCGAGCACCGCGCGGAACCACCGCGACACCACCCGGGCCGACCCGATGCTCGGTTCCCTCGACGTGAACCAGGATCTCCCCCTCGAGCACGATGAAAGTCTCGTCCTCGTGCGGGTGGGTGTGAAGCGGCGTCGTCTTGCCTCTCGGCATCCGATCCTCGAACAGAATGAACGCCCCACCGGTCTCCTCGGCGGTCGCCTTCCAGACATGCACACCCCCGCCGGCAAACCAGAGGCGCTCCCCCTCTCCCTCCCCGCGGATGATCGGCACTGCCTCGCTCATTACTCTCTCCTCCTTCCGCGCGCCCCAAGCACGCTAGCCCTTAATGGTACATACTGTACCATTAAGGATATATAAGTTCAACATAGACGATGTGATACCATAATGGATATGGATGTTCCATATCTACATACAGGGCGTACCAGTCAGAAAGCGCGCACGAGGGACGCTCTGATCGCGGCCGCCCGACAGCTCCTCGCCAAAGGGGTGACCCCCACCCTCGAGGAGGCGGCTGCCGAGGCGTCCATCGGTCGCACGACGGCGTATCGCTACTTCTCCAATAGTCGGGCATTGCTTGCAGCCACCTTCCCAGAGATCGAGATGCGCTCGCTGCTCGGGGCAGACCCGCCTGAAGACCCGCTAGCGCGGATCGAGATCGTAGCCGAGCGACTGACGCAGCGAATCGTCGAGTACGAGCCCGAGTACCGGGCCCAGCTGCGGCTTGCGCTCGAAGGTGAACCTGCGGGTGGCGAGAGCCTGCCCCTGAGGCGAGGGCGACGGATCGAATGGGTCGAGGACGCCCTGTCTCCCCTGCGCGGGCGGATGCCAGAACCCGAGCTGCGGCGGTTGGTCTACGGGATAGGCGCGACGCTCGGCATCGAGGCTCTGGTATGGCTGACCGACATGGGCGGGCTCTCTCGCGAGGAAGCGGTTGAGGTGATGCGCTCGAACGCGCGCACGCTGCTGCGTTCTGCGCTCGAGCGAGTGGAGAGTGGCGAGTAACGCGCCGCATGACGCCGGCTCCTCGGCGGCGACCTGCTGGCGTTCACGGGCGGTCTCTCGTAGCGCCTGCTGCCGTCTAACAGCTCTGGCGCCAAGAGTCCGTTGGGACCCATTGTTGGTGCAGGCCACCTCCTAAAACCGGTTCTTGCGCAGGAGCCGTCCAGCGACGGCGTGCGGGCCAGTTCTTCGGGATCTCCGATCCATGTCCGGGGTCCCTTTCGGCGTATCTCGACCCGCTCGCCCGGACGGGACGCGGCGGCTACCGGCGCCCGGATTACCAAGCCCGGCTACCGACGGTGGTTCAGACCGAAGCGCCCTCCCGCTGCGGCGTCCCCCCTAACTGACGCAGCAAGGTGGGCGTGTCCATGATGTGCCAGAGGTCCGTGTTCTTGCCATCGACCCAACGGAAGAAGTGCATGTGGGCAACCTCGACCCGCCTGCCAGTCGGAGGTATGTCCCGGAACGGCCCGATCTCGAAGCGGCCCTCGTGCGTGCCCGTCATCGTCGAGCGGCTGGCGACTATATCCCCCTCGGCCAGTATGTGGTGGATCTCGAAGTGCAGGTCGGGGAAGGCCGCGCGCATCTTTTTGATGACATCTT
>JADDPU010000321.1 GCA_016781725.1 Rubrobacter sp.
GTCGCGGCGGTGGCCGTATTTCGCGTCGAAGTCCACGAGGTTGGCGAAGATGAGGCCGGACTCGACGCGACCCAGGGCATCCAGGATGGCGTCCACCTTGGCGGAGTCGTCGGGCGGGGCGGGGAGGTGTTCTGTTATGCCCTTGCCGTCGAAGATGTCCCGGATCTTGCCTACCGCGACGACCGCGTGACCGGCGTTCTCTATCCGGTCGAGGTAGGTCTCGGAGGGCGGGGTGATGCCGTAGTCGTGGCGGTTCTCGTTCTCCCGCTCGTAGGCCCCGGCCTCGCCGTGAAAAGGACTCGCTATTACGCGCTCGACCATTATCTTCCCCTCGCCGATGAGCATGCGGTGGGCCTTCTTGCAGGCCTCGTAGAGCTCACGCAAAGGGATGACGCCCGTGTGGGCGGCGACCTGGAAGACGGAGTCGGCCGAGGTGTAGACGATCCAGGCCCCCGTCCTCTCCTGCTCGGGCCCGAGTTCCTCGATGATCTCGGTCCCGGAGGCCGGCCTGTTACCCAAGACCCCGCGCCCCGTCTCGTTCTCGAAGCGCAAGAGCACGTCGTCCGGGAAGCCGTCCGGGTAGGTCGGCAGGGGGTCGTCCAGGACGAGGCCCATCATCTCCCAGTGCCCGGCGAGGGTGGCCTTGGCCGCGGAGAGCTCGACCATGAGGCCGTAGGAAGCCTCCGGAGAGGGGGCAGGCTCTGCGCCTTCGATCTCCTCGATGTTCCCGAGCCCGAGCGCCCGCAGGTTCGGCGCGTCGAGGCCGCCGACGGCACTTGCGGTATTTGCCAGGGTGTTGGCGCCCTCGTCGCCGAACTCGGCGGCGTCGGGAGCGTTGCCAGCGCCCAGGCCGTCGAGCACTATCACCACCGCTCTGCGTCCCATAAGCCTCCTCCTCTCAGCCGACCAGCATGCCGGCTATCGCGGCGTTGAGCAGGTTCCACCGACGCCCCACAATACCTGCATATCTCCGCCTCCTTCCGATCCCAGACCCGCTTGGCCCTCGGAACCTTCCCCGGGACGAATTCTCGCAGCCCCTGAGGCTTCGGACCACCAGGACCGCGAAGCAGCGAAAATGTCGTGCCTCCCTCCCGCGCTTCGGTGACCAGGACCCCCGCCTCCGTTCGTGGCCGGGCTGCGTAGGGTAAGTAATCGTCCATACGACGAGGTGAGGAGGGTCATGGGCTCCACGAACGAGGTGCGGGAGGCGACCGTCGAGGACGCCGCGGAGATCTACAGTCTCGCCTGCGAGCTGGCGCAGGCCGTGGGTGATGCGCCACCCCGCGAGGAGGCCGTACGCGCGCGGCTCGGGGAGCTACTCGAGGAACCGCGCGCGCGGGTTATGGTGGCGGAGGGCGAGGGCGGGGTGGTAGGGGCGGCGAGCCTCTGGATCAAGCCGGATCTCGCCCACGGCGACGCCGTCGTCGAGGTGCCGATGCTCGTGGTGGCAGAGGACCACAGGCGGGAGGGGGTGGGCAGGCTTCTGATAGACGAGGTCCTCAACGTCGCCGCCCGAAACGAGACGACCCTTGTAGAGCTGGTCGCCACCAGCGCCAACGTCGTGGCCCGGGAGTTCTACCGCTCCTTGGGCTTCGTCGAGGCCGACGTCGTCTCCCTCGAGTTCGTCGGCTCCCCCAAGGACCCCCCCGAAGAGGTGTAGCCGTCAGCCAATCGCTGGTACTCGTGGCGACGGTGCGACGGACGGTCGGGTGGAACGCCAACCGAGGGCGCGGTTCCAACGGCTCAGCCCGGCAACCTGTACCCGAGCAATCTACCGAGCGTCGCCAAGACCCTCATGACTACCTGCGGTGGCTGCACCGTGATGTTCTCCCGTTCGTGGGCTGCGAATAGCATACCCGTAAGCACGGCGGACTTGAGATCTTTGGGCGGCAACCGCACCCCTTGCTCCGTTACCAGCTTGTGGAGCCTCCGGAAGAAGCGCTCGAACTCGAGGGCGGGTTTGTGCGTGTTGATCAACACCACGGGCGCGCTGTTCCTTAGCGTGTGCGCCTTGCCCACGGGCACCGTCAACGTCTCCCCGGCGACCACCCGCTCCCACTCGCCTTCGACGTTCACCTCCAGAACGCCCGAGAGAACCCGATAACTCTCCTCGGCGTGGCGGTGGACGTGCAGCGGGGGCCCGTCCCCCGGCGGAGCTTCGACGCGGACCTCGAACAACTCACCCCGTGTGTCCGCCGTCGAGCGGGTTATCTCCCAACGCCCAAAAAGCGAACCGAAGTCGAGGATCCTACCCTGCTCTACAGTTCTCACGCTGCGGCTCCTGGAGTCGATGGTTCGACGAATCGCCCGGGCAAAGACGCGCTCCCACGTTGCGCTCCTCGCCTGTGTGTCCGGACCAAGATCCTTCCTCCTCTCCTTTATTCCTGCCAATCACTTTACATATGCGTAAAATGATTAGTGTATACTGCGGTGTAGTCGGGCGGTTGTCAAGGGTGGTGGGGGGTTTTGCGTCGAGAATCCCTTAGAATCGGGTTATGAAGCGCGGGAAGTACGAGCTCAAGAAGCGGGCCGAGCGCCGGGAGGAGACGCGATTGCGGATCGCCCGGGCGACCCTGGAGTTGCACGAGACCGTCGGGCCTGCGCTGACGACCAGGAGCGCCATAGCCGAGAGGGCGGGGGTGGGAAGGCCCACGGTCTACAGCCACTTTCCGGACGAGCTCTCCTTGGGCAAGGCTTGCTCGGCGCTGGATCTCTCGGAGAACCCGCTTCCGGATCCTGGACCGTGGGGGGAGATACTCGACCCCGAGAGGCGTCTCGGGGTGGCCCTGGCCGAGCTCTACTCCTACTTTCGCCGCAGGGAGGGCTTATGGACCAACATAACGCGGGACCTGGACCTCCCGGGCTTTCGGGACAACCCGGACGTGCGCGAGATAATGAGGCCCATCTTCGCGCACCGGGAGCGGATGAAGGAGACCCTTGCGGCGGGTTGGGAGCCCTCTGGCGGGCTGCCTTTGATCGGCGCCGTAGGGTTGGCCCTCCGCTTCCAGACCTGGCGCACCCTGGTGCGCCAGGAGGGCCTTACCGACGAGCAAGCCATAGAGCTCATGGTGGGCCTGGTGAAGTGCAGGGCGCGGGAGTAGGGCTCATCGCACCGACTTTGCGCTCCCGAACCCGTCCGCCGTCTCTAGACGGCGTAGATCGCAAAGGCCGTAGCGCCCGCCAGCGCGACGGCGCAGAGAACGATCGCTCGCCACGCCGGCAACTCCTGCGTCCTTACGATCCCGAGCGGCACCAGCAGCATCCCGGCCCACGCGAGCGCCGCCCACCGCAGCAAGGGTACGGCCACGAACGGCAGGACGAACCCGAGCGGGTAGGCAAGCACCCGCCAGGTTACTACGAACCCGTACCGGCCCCCGAGCGCCCCAAGGTGGTAGAGGCCCGCGAGCGGTACGGAGAGCGGTAACGGCACGAGGAGCACGGCGAGCGCCGGAGAGAGACCCACCAGGAAGAACCACGCGACCGCCGCCGGGAGCCCGGAGAAGACGAGGAACAGCGCGGGCGCCCTCACATCCGGCACCTTGGGAAGCAGCTCGAAGAAGCGGACCGGGTGGAAGAGCAGCGTCGCCAGCGTGCGCAGGTAGCTCGAGAACGGCCGCGAGACGTCCCACTCGCTCGCGCCGCCCCGGATCGTATCCCGCGTGTAGCCGCGCTTCGCCACGGGCGGAGTATACAGATAACCCCGATAGGGGAGAGGGAGCACAGACGTAGTATTCTGCCCCTGCCATGAACCCTCCTCCCGGCGAAAGGACGAAATCTCTCCGACGGTGGGGTCCGGCTCTGCCCGGCCTGGCGGTCGCCACCCTCGCCGGTATCCTCTACGCGAGGACGCTGGCGCCCACGGTCCTGCCCTACGGCGGAGCGGAGACCCTCGACTCCGCCATGCTGCAGGCCGGGGTCCGGGTGCTCGGCATCGGCCACCCGACCGGCTACCCGACCTACATGATGCTCACGCACCTCTTTACCTACCTGCCGGTCGGTGACCCCGCCTACCGGGTGAACCTCGCCTCCGCCGTCTACGCCGTCGCGGCGGTCTTCGTGGTCTACCTCCTCGGGCTGAGAGCTAGCCGGCGGGCGGCGGCCGCCGCGACCGGGGCGCTGGCGTTCGGGCTCTCTGGGGTCTTCTGGTCGCAGGCCGTCATCGCCGAGGTCTACACCCTCGAAGCCCTCCTCGTGGCGCTCGTCCTCCTCGTCCTCCTCCTCTGGAGGGACCACCGCGACGACCGGTATCTCCTCCTCGCCGCCCTCCTCGTCGGCCTCTCTCTGACCCACCACCTGACGAGCGTCCTGTTGGTCCCGGCCGCCTTTGCTTTCGTGCTCGTGACCGACCGTGGCGTGTTTCGGAGGACGGGGCTGCTGCTCAAGGGTTTGGGGTGCTCTATCCTCGGGCTCTTACCGCTCCTTTACCTTCCCGCGCGCGCCGTCATGGAGGCGCCCTTGAACGAGGCCGACCCTTCGACCCCGGGCCGCCTCCTGCTCCTCGTCACGGGCGGCAGTTTCCTGGCCGAATCTTCGGAGGAGGGTCGGCAATGCGACCCCTCGGCGCTCGCGCTCGCGGATCCCTCCGCCAAGCTGCAGCTCTTCGGGGAGCAGCTTCTCGGGCAGTTTCCGGTGATCCTGCTGGTGGTAGGGCTGCTGGCGGCCGTCTATCTGCTCTTCGCGGATCGCGCGTTGGCGGTCCTCCTCGGCACGCTCTCCCTCGGGTGCTTCGCGCAGTCGGTGGTGTACCTGCAGCTTGGCATCGAGGACTTCTACGTGTTCCTCATCCCCGCCTGGCTCGCGCTCGGCCTGTGCGTCTCGGTGGGTCTCGCGGCGCTGCTGCGTTCGGTTGAGGGCTTATCGGTTAGCCACACGGCAAGATCGCTACTGCTCGTCGCGCTATCGGGGTTGATGCTCGCCGGGCCGCTGCTGGGGGCGCGCGAAGCCTACGCCGACCTCGACCGGAGCGGGGACTACGGGGGACGCCGGATGGTCGAGGCCGTGGCGCGAAACGCCGAGAGGGGGGCAACCGTACTGCACCACAGGAGCTCGCTGTGGTACATGGTGCTGGTGGAGGAGCGCAGGCGGGATCTGACCCTCATCGACCCCTTCTGCACCTCCTGGGACCGCCACACCGACCTTGTATGGCCTGACGCCATCAGCGCCGCGCAGGCGAACGCCCGCTACGGGACCGACGACACCACGGGGGTCGAGGCCGCGCGCGAGGCCGCGAAGAACGGTCCCGTCTACGTGCTCGACCAGAAGAGGATCGAACTCGAACGCTTCCGGCAGGCCGGCCTAGACGTGGTCCCGGTAGGAGAAGACCGTCTCCTCTACGAGATCATATTCCGTAGCCGGTAGAGCATCACACCACCGGAGAGCGCCAAGTAGAGGCACGCCGCCCGCACGACCAAGAGCACCGTGGCCGGCACGGACGCACCGCAAGGCACGGAACCTTAACTCAGGCGGCTGGGTGTTTTGGGACACGCCGGACGGCGCCGCCAGGGAACCCGCCCCGGCCCCAGTCCCGTTGTCCAGAAACAGGGCTGAGCCATCACTCTCAAGCATCGGCGTAGACCTTCTCCGTTCGGGGTAAAGATCCTTAAGAAGCGCGCGCCGGGACGGGGGTGATCGGATCTTGAAAGTACTCATAGCCGACTACGACTACGGGGAAGTGGACATAGAGCGACGCATTCTCGAGGGTGCCGGGATCGAGGTGGTGGAAGCCCAGTGCCGCACCGAGGAGGACGTCGTCGGGGCCGGGCGAGGGGTCTCGGCGCTGCTGACCCAGTACGCCCCTATCACCGCCAGGGTGTTTGCCGAACTGCCCGAGTTGCGCATGGTCGGCCGCTACGGGGTCGGCTACGACGTCGTCGACATCGAGGCCGCCCGCGAGCGCGGGGTGTGGGTCGCCAACGTTCCGGACTACGGCACCGAGGAGGTGGCGGCGCACGCCCTGAGCATGGCCCTGGGTCTCCTGCGCCATCTGCCCCTTTACGACCGCGCCGTAAGGGACGGTCGCTGGCATCCCGCCTCCACGGGCCCGCTCTACAGGCTCAAGAACCTGACTTTAGGCGTGGTGGGAATCGGGCGCATCGGCGGCACCTTCGCGCGGCGTGCCGGCCCCTGGTTCGGCAGGACCTTAGGCTGTGACCCGTACCTCGAGGAGGAGGCCTGGCCAGAAGGGGTAAAACAGGCCGGTCTGCAGGAGGTCTTTTCGGAGAGCCTGCTGGTCTCGCTTCACGCGCCGCTTACGGAGGAGACCCGGGGGTTCATAGACCGCAGCCTGCTCGAACGGATGCCCGAGGGCGGCTACCTGGTCAACACCGCCCGCGGCGGCCTGGTGGCCATGGACGACCTGCTCTGGGCTCTCGAGGAGGGACCTTTGGCCGGGGCCGCGCTCGACGTCTTTCCCCAAGAGCCCCCGCCAGCTGGCCACCCTTTGTTGAACGCTCCGAACGTCATCCTGACCCCGCACGCCGCGTACTACTCCCTCGAGGCGGAGGAGGAAGCGCGCACCAAGGCGGCCCAGAACGTGGTCTCTTGGGTCAAGGAAGGGCGCCCACTCTACCCGGTCGTCGAAGGCCGACAAGACTAACAGGGCAACGAAGGGGCGCACCCTACGGCTGAGAACCGCCGCAGAAAGGCACTAGGCGGCGCCCGGTGGGACCAAACACGGTGGAGCAAGAAGTCC
>JADDPU010000132.1 GCA_016781725.1 Rubrobacter sp.
CTCCGGGGACATACCGGCCTGGAACCCTCACCAGTTCGCCGGAGCCCCGTTCGCGGCAGATCCTCTCTCCGGCTGGACCTACCTGCCCGCGATGATTCTGTTCACCATTTTGCCGTTGTCGGCGGCGGCCGCTACTTACGTGTTCACCCACCTGTCTCTCGCGGGGCTCTTCACCTACGCCCTCGCGCGGACGCACCGCATAAACGTGGCGGGCTCCCTGCTGGCGGCGGTGGCTTACGCGTTCAACAGCTTCATGTACTGGCGTAACCTGTGCTGTTCCCCGTACGCCGGCGTCATGATGTGGCTCCCGCTCGCGATCCTGGGCGCGGAGCTGGCGATCCGGAGCCCCCGCTGGCCGGAGCGGGGACTCTGGTGGGGGGTTGGCGGACTGGCGTTGAGCCAGATACTGGCCGTGTGGCCGGGGCAGGGCTCGTACTACGCCCTGATCGCCCTGGGCGGGTACGTGGCCTACCGCACGCTACTGTCTCCGCCGGGAACCGCCCGCGGTATTCGGGCTCGCCTCTTGGGGCTCCTCGTGCACGGCGGCGGGGTGCTGCTGTTCGGGTTCGGCCTCGCCGCCGCCGGGCTGCTCCCCCGGCTGGAGTACCAGACGCTGTCTAACCTGGCGGACGGTTACGCCAACCTCGAAGGGGTCAGGGCGGCCTGGGGAGGATGGACGTTAGAGGATTTGAAGAGGTTGCCGGTACCCGGTCTCGTGTACCCCGGTCTGATCACCCTGGCCTTGGCCCTCGCCGCGCCCCTGGTCGCCCGCGACCGCCACGCGGTGCCTTTCTTCGCGGTTCTCGTGCCCTTTACCCTTATCCTCGCCGGTCAGGGTATCACGCCGCTGCACTGGGTCTTGTATCATACGCTGCCCAAATTCGAGTGGATACATCCCCATGGCCCCGAGCGGATAAAGGTGATCCTCTACCTCGGGTTCGCGCTGCTGGCCGGCGCCACGCTAAGCCGCCTGGGGGAGCGGGGCAGGAGCGTCGGGACCCTGGTCGTCCTTCCAGCGCTGACCTTGCTCTTCCTGATATCTCGCCTCGGTACGCTCTTTACGGCCGGCGGCGACGCGAAGGGTTCGCTCCTCAACCTGGCCCTGGCGATTCCTGCGGCTTCACTATTGGCCCTCGTCGTCGCCAACGCGTGTGTGGTGATCTATGCTTTCTCTCCTGTCGGGCGCCGGGTCGCGGCGCTTCTGGTAGTGCTCCTGGTTTTCGCCGACCTGTTTATGGCGGGGAGGGCGACCGTCGCGGAGCGCGCGACGGTGGAACCGGGGAAACAGCTCGTAAAGATCGACCTCTCCCGGTATTACGAGCCTACGGGAGCGGCGAGGTTTCTCGGGTCGAGGACTAAAGATGAGCCGGCCCGCTACTTCGGCTTCGGTCCATACCTTCAGGGTGAGAAGCAAAGCTTCCATTACAACAACAGGTTCACGGAAAAGGATACTACCGCGCTTCTGGCCAGCAACCTGGGGATTCCGATGGGGCTGCAAAGCATCCAGGGCTACAACCCCGTCCAAATCGCCCGGTACTACGAATACGTAAAGGCGCTCAACAAAAAATCCCAGGGGTACCACAATACGGACGTCTATCCGGAAGGACTGGACTCTCCCTTGCTGGATCTCCTAAACGTTCGCTACATAATCGTGCCGACGGTTGCGGCGCCGGACCAGAGCCTGCTGCAAGAGCTGAAAAATGCGCACCCGACCGTGTACAGCGACGACCGGGTAGATGTGCTGGAGAACCGCGATGCGCTCCCGCGAGCCTGGATAGTCCACTCGGCAAGACAGGTTGCGCCGAAGGAGACGCT
>JADDPU010000449.1 GCA_016781725.1 Rubrobacter sp.
ATTATTATTCTTAGTTAATGAGAGTCATTAGCGTTTGGAGGGGTGTGTGGAGCGTCGTTTGGCGGTTGCGGGGTCTCTATTGGGAGTGGCTTTCGGCACGGTCTATGCTGGCTGGTAGAGGTCGAGGTCGGCTTTCATGACCATCTCCTCGGTGTCGCGGCGGAGGTTGAAGCCGAGGCGCCGGCTAATGCGTTGCATGGGGTGGTTTTCGAGGAGGATCTCGGCGGTGATCCGTCTCAGGCCCTCGGCGCGGCCTACCTCTAGGAGCCGGCTCAGGAGGAGGGTGCCAAGGCCCCGGCGCTGGAAGCGGTCGCTGACGAGGATGGAGAACTCTGCCTCCCCTGGGGGTGCGCCGCGGCGGCTCAGGCGGGTGACGCCCAGGATCTCGCGCTCCCCCGTCTCTGGGTCCGTTCGTTCGGCGACGAGGGCCATCTCGCGGTCGTAGTCTATAAAGCAGATGCGCGTCAGGCGCTCGTGGGCGGTGCGCTGGTCCAGCTTCATCATGTGGAAGTAGCGCATATAGACGCTCTCCTCCGAGAGCGACGCGTGGAACTTCACCATCAGGGGCTCGTCCTCGGGCCGGATCGGGCGCACCACTATCGGGGTGCCGTCTGGTATCTCCTCGGCGGAGACGTACTGGGTGGGGTAGGGGCGGATGGCGGTGCGGGGGAGGTCCTCCTCGCGCGTCAGCGGGTCGTGCAAGACGACGCGGGCGTCGAGGGCTATGAGGCGCTCCGGGGAGGCGAGGAGCGGGTTGATATCCAGCTCCTTGATCCAGGGCTGCTCGACTACGAGTTGGGAGAAGCGCACTAGCAGCTTCTCAAGGGTACCCACGTCGACCGGCGCCCGGCCCCTGACCCCGCCAAGCGCCTCGAAGATGCGGGTCCGCTCCATCATGCGGCGGGCGAGGGTCGTTGTGAGCGGGGGCAAGGCCAGGGCGCGGTCGCGGTAGACCTCGACGAGCGAGCCGCCTGAGCCGAAGAGCAGGACCGGCCCGAACTGTGGGTCGAGGCTGCTACCGACGATCAGCTCGTAGCCGTCCAGGCTGACCATCGGCTGTATGGCGGCCCCGCCGAAGTCCTCGGGCCGGTAGGCCTCGCTGATCGAGGACTCCATCTCCTCGTAGGCTTGCCTGACCTCCCCGGCGTCCTTCAGGTTCAGGCGCACGCCGCCGACGTCGGTCTTGTGGGTGATCGTCTCCGAGTCGAGCTTGAGGACTACGGGGTAGCCGAAGCGCTCGGCGAGCCCGACTGCCTCGTCCGGGCTGCGGGCCACCTCCGTCTCGACGGTAGGGATGCCGTAGGCGGCGAGGACCTGCTTCGCCTCGAACTCGGTGAGGATGGCCCGGCCGGAGTCGCGGACGCGGCCTATGATCTCCTCTACCCGCTCCCTGTCCGCGCCTGCCTCCCCGGTCGGCTCCGGGGTCTCGTAGATGCCTCGCAGGTTGTAGGTGTACTTCCACATGTTGGTGAAGGCGCGGGCTGCCGTGTCAGGGTAGTCGAAGGTCGGGATGCCCGCGCCGTTCAGGATCGACTCCCCCGCGGCGACCTCGGCGCCGCCCATCCAGCTGGCGAGCACGGGCTTGCCGGTGCTCCTCGCGTAGGGCGCGAGCCGCTCGGCGGTCGCTGTCGGGTCTGTCATGGCTTGCGGGGTGAGGACGACGAGCAGGCCGTCGCTCTCGGGGTCGCCGGCCGCGGTCTCGAGCGTCCTCTCGTAGCGCTCGGGGTCGGCGTCGCCGAGGACGTCGACCGGGTTGCCGTGGCTCCAGGGGGCTGGGAGGAACTCGTTCAAGGATTCAAGGGTCTCGGGCGAGATCCCGGCGAGCTCGCCGCCGCCCCCGATCAGGGCGTCGGTAGCCAGCACGGCCGGACCGCCGGCGTTGGTCAGGATGGTCAGGCGCGGCCCCTTCGGGCGCGGCTGCTTGCCGAGCACCTCGGCCATGCCGAAGAGCTCGGAGATCTCATCGACGCGCAGGACGCCGCTGCGCCCGAAGGCGGCGTCGAGCACCTCGTCCGAGCCGGTCAGAGAGCCTGTGTGGGAGGCGGCAGCCTTCCCGGCGGCCTCGGTGCGGCCTGCCTTTATCACGATGATGGGCTTGGTCAGGGCTACCTCCCTGGCTGCCGAGAGGAACGAGGCGGCGTCGCCTACCGACTCCATGTAGACGACGATGCTCTTCGTGTCGGGGTCGTCGCCGAGGTAGTAGATCAAGTCTCCCCAGCCCACGTCCATCATCGAGCCTACGGAGACGAAGGCCGAGAACCCGAGGTTCTCCCTGAAGCTCTCATCGAGGATGGCGGTTAGCAGGGCCCCGCTCTGGCTGAGGAAGGCAACGTTCCCGGGGCGGGCTATGGCGCCGGCGAAGGTGGCGTTGAGGCCCGTGTTCGGCTTCATCACGCCGAGGCAGTTTGGGCCTATGATCCTCATCCGCCCACGCCTGGCCTCGGCGAGGACCTGCCGCTCGAGCTCGACCCCCTCGGGGCCGGTCTCCCTGAAGCCGGCGGAGATTATGATGGCGCCCTGAACCCCAGCCTCGACGCACTCGCGAATTATCTCGGGCACCGCCGGTGCCGGGGCGACGATGACGGCGAGTTCCACGCTGGCCGGAACCTCCGAGACCGAAGGGTAGGCCTGGATGCCTAGCACGTTCTGCCGCCGCGCGTTGACCGGGAAGACCGTCCCGCCGAACGGGCTGCTAACGAGGTTGCGCATGATCGTGCGCCCCACGCTCCCGGGGCGGTCCGTGGCCCCAACGACCGCTACCGTCTCGGGCCGGAAGATGGCGTCGAGCGCCTGCCGCTCGTAGCCTAAGACGTCGTGCGCCGGGTCCGCGTTCTTGAACCTCTTCATGTGCAGCTCCTTAGCTCAAGGTACCACGGTAGTGCATGCCGCGAGCCTCCGCGCAGGCTACGTGGTTATCTCTCTTGTGCGGCTACTGTTGTAACACCGAGCGCGCTCGGGGAGCGTAAACGCGCCCACGACGACGCGCATCTTTGCCCGGGCTCTCGCCGGGGCCTACGCCCGCTTGCGGACGACGTTCTCGAGGAGGGTGCGGTTCGGGATGCGGTAGAGGTGACCGTCCTCGGAGCGGACGGTGATCGAGGCGTACCCGAGCTCCTCGATGGTGCCCTCGACCCCGTCGACGGCTATGAAGTCCCCGACCTCGGCGCCGTCCTGGACGTAGCGGCCGGCGGCGATGTTGCTCGAGAGGAGGGCGAGGCCCTGGCCCAGAGCCAGGGCTGTGACGAGGCCCACGGTGGCGAGGAAGACGATGGCGAGCAGCACCACGACGTAGGTCTCGAGGCCGAGTTGGGCAGCGGCGAGCAGGGCGGCGACGGCGACTATAGTGGTGAAGACGACGCGGCGGAAGGCGTTCGAGCCGCGCAACCCGGCGCTCTGCGCCTCGCGGGCTACGAGCTCGGCGAGCCACCCGGCGCTCATCACCCCGGCTATGAGGACCACGAGCGCCACGAGCGCCCGGCCCGAGAGGTTGATGATTCCTTCCATGGTGCTCTCCAGGGAGGAGAGGCCCAGGACGCTCAAGGAGCCTGCCACCCCGGTCAGCATCACCCCCCAGAAGAGCACGGTGCCGAGCAGGCGCGAGGGCCCGCCCTCGTACCCTAGCTGCCAGAGGAAGCTCGCCGCCCCGCTGCTCTCGAAGAGGTCGTCTATCCCGAGGCCCTCCAAGAAACGGGACATCAGGCGCTGGAGGAGCAGCGCCAGCACGAGGGCCACCAGGAGCACGACCGCGGCGCCGACGAGCCGCGGGACAAACTCGGCCAGCGTGCTCAGCAGGTCGTTAGCGGCTTCTCCCATCAGATCCCTCCCCCATAGCTCCGCGGCCGAAGCCCGAAATAATAGACCAACGCGTCCAGGTACGTGCGCCCCAAAGAGCCTAGGAAGACCTCGGCGTTGCGCGCGAAGGCCGAGACGTAGGCCCGCCTGACGGCGTAGTTGACGACCACCTCGGGCGCCTCGACGGGCTCGTTGCCCAAGGTGGTGAGCATGACGAGCATCCTGGCGTAGGACTCGGCCAGTCGCCTGTAATCTGGCCGCTCGAAGATGAGCTGCTCGGCCTCGCGGGCCTCCTCGCCCTCGAGCTCGCCCGCCGCGTAGGCCCCGATCTTCTCGAGCACCTCCCAGCGCTCCTCTTCCATGAGCACGCTCATCCGCCGCTCTCTTCGAGGTTCCGGTCGAGGCTCGGCGCGGCCCCGTTGGACATAGCCACGAGCATGGCGGCCCTGCCGCGGCTGACCCAGCCCTTGGCCGTGCCGTCGGGGACCTCCAGGACCTCGGCTATCTCGGAGTAGGAGAGCCCCTCCATGTGGCGCAACACCAGGGCCGCCCGGTGGTCGGGCCGCACGTGCAGGAGGGCCGCCTCTATCTCGGCGCGCCGCTCGGCGCTCAAGGCCGCAGCCTCGGGGTCGGCGTCGCCCCCCGAAGGCTCCGGCAGGTAGGGCATCTCCTCGCCCCGCTCCCGCTCGTCGCGTCGCGAGCGCTTGCGCTGGGCGCTAAGGCAGGTGTTGACGGTGATCCTGTAGAGCCACGTCGTGAAGGCGCTCTCGCCCCTGAACCTACCGATGTTCCGCCAGACCCTGACCCAGACCTCCTGGCTCGCGTCTTGGGCGTCTTCGATCCCTAAGATGCGAAGCGCCACCCGGTAAACGAGCGCGGAGTGGTCCTGGACGAGCCGCCTGAAAGCCTCGACGTCGCCCTTGGAGGCGCGCACGGCGAGGCCCTGGTACTCGACGCTCAAAGTAGAGTACCTATCGAGAGACGGCCTGACGGGAGGAGTGCCGGTCCCATAACCGGAAAGATAACAGACCGGGATTCTCCGAGACACGCCCGTTGTGCGTCCTCGCACAAAGAATCCTTGCGCGGGTCGCGTAACCCTCCGGACGTCACGTGAGTCCTACCTTTGTGGTGATCCTTGCGAAGCTACAGATCTGAGGGGGAAACCTTGTACGGCATCGAGTTGCGGGAGTCCGGCGCGGGAGTGGTGGTCGAGCTGTGGGGGGAGTTCGACTTTTTCTCCTTGAGGGACCTGCGCGAGGCACTCGGCGACGTCCTGGCACTCCGCCGTCCGACGCTGGTCGACCTCTCCGGGGTGACCTTCCTGGATCTGCAGTCGGCCCGCGAGCTCGCCGTCCGTTCGCTGCTCTACGCCCGGCACCTGTCGTTCGCCAACCCTTCGGCGGGGGCGCTGGCGAGCCTCAAAGCCCTCGGGTTGGAGGGCTGGCTCCGCCTCGACCCCGACGCCTACAGCGACGGGCCTCCGGTCTTCTCCGAAGTCTTCTAGAGAACTGTCCCCCTCAGTAGAAGTTCCCTACGCGGCCTCCTGCTCCATCTCCTCAGAGTAGCTGCCCGAGCGGGCCGCGCCGTTCATCTTCAGGCGGTGGTAGAAGGCCTTCTGGGCGGCCTCTACCTTACTTACGTCCCCGCCCCAGATCTCCATGGGTTGCCCTTGCAGCGCCCGCGCGTAGGAGAAGGAGAGCTCCCAGGGCAGGCCGTCGTACATCGAGTTCATGGCGTTGAGGTGGGCTGTCGCCTGGAGGTCGCTCTGTCCGCCGGAGAGGAAGACTATCCCCGGCACCGCCGCCGGCACGCTCCTGAGGAGGCACTCGACGGTGGCCCTGGCGACCTCCTCCACCCCGGCCTGCCGCGAGGCCTCCTTCCCGGAGATGACCATGTTCGGCTTGAGGAGCATCCCCGAAAGCTCGACGCCCTGCTCGTAGAGGTGGTCGAAGGTGGCGCGCAACATCCACTCGGTGACCTCGTAGCACCGCTCGATAGAGTGGTCGCCGTCTATGAGGACCTCGGGCTCGACTATCGGGACCAGGTCGTGCTCCTGGCAGAACGCCGCGTAGAGCGCGAGCGCCCTGGCGTTCGCCTCGACGCACCCCCGCGTCGGGATGCCGTCCCCGATGGTGATCACCGCCCGCCACTTGGTGAAGCGCGCCCCGAGCTCTCTGTACTCGGGCAGCCTCTCACCCAGCCCGTCGAGGCCCTGGGTGAACTTCTCCTTGGGGGAGAGGGGCAGGCTCACGGTGCTCTTGTCCACCTTTATGCCGGGGATGACGCCGGCCCTCTCGAGCACCTGCGCTATCGGGGTGCCGTCCGAGGCCTCCTGGCGGATGGTCTCATCGAAGAGGATCACGCCCGACAGAAACTCGCCGATGCCCTCGGTCGTGAACAACATCTCCCTGTAGGCGCGACGGCTCTCCTCGCTCGACTCGATGCCTACCGCCTCGAAGCGCTTCCCGATGGTGCCGAAGCTCTCGTCGGCGGCGAGTATGCCCCGCCCCGGAGCCACGAGCTGCCCGGCCGTCTCCTCGAGCGTCTGAACGTTCATCTGTCTCTCTCCTTTCGTCCCGCCCGACCCCACGCATGCGAACGGGGCCCCGAACCACAGTCCGGGGCCCTCGTCGTCGTAAGGTATCGAAGAAGCTCTTCTCTTAAGCCTTTACCAGCTCGCGATCCCTCTTCGAGTCACGCTCCCTGGCGGACTGCTTCACCCGCTCCTCGCGGCGCCGACGCTCATCCTGCTCACGGGCCATGGCGCGGGCCTCTTCCTCCAGCTTGCGGTCCCTGTGGGAGTAGCACACGGTGACTACCTCCTTGCCTACGCTTCCCTTCCACAACTCTCTCTACCCACATCTCCCCGGCCTAAACGTCTTCG
>JADDPU010000046.1 GCA_016781725.1 Rubrobacter sp.
GGGGCGCTGCTCGTCACCGGGCCGACCGGCACCAACGTCAACGACCTCAGGGTGACGCTGGTCTCTCGCGGCTGACGCGGGCGCTCCGGAGGCTTGCGCCGGGCCTTGCCGGGGTGCCGTCTCCTCTGCGTCGGGCAAGCTCGAGGAAGAGACCAGGTGTACGAGCCGGAAACCTGGTGAAACCTTACGGCGGCGCCAACTCCTCGGGCGGCGTCTCTTGGGCAAGAAGATCAGCCCCCAGAACCTCCGCGCCGTCGGCACGAGCGCCACGCGCCTGCAAGGGAGGCGACCTGTTGCGCCCGGGGTTCTGAAGTGGTCCATCGGCCTGACCCTGGCGATGGCAGTCTGGGTCACGCACCGGGCCTACGTGTTGAGGTTCTCGATCCCGTAGCGGGAGCATCCGAAGGTATCCCAGGCTCCCGGCGCGGCAGGTCAAGCGAGAACGTCAGCAGCTTGCGCACCACGATGGTGACGGCCGTCGTCGCCACGGCCGTCCAGGTCGGGTTGATGGCGAGGTTCAGCAGCGTGGCACCGACGAAGAAGTCGAGGCCGAGGGCCGCGTGATTCAGCATCCGGCCGGCGACCCGTCCCCGGCCCCCGGGCCCACGGG
Organism: Rubrobacter sp.; assembly: GCA_016781725.1. Lineage (GTDB taxonomy): Bacteria > Actinomycetota > Rubrobacteria > Rubrobacterales > Rubrobacteraceae > Rubrobacter_D. The sequence continues at coordinate 611 of JADDPU010000046.1, forward strand.
CGGCTAGAGCCCCATGCCAGACGCCGGCCAAGATCACGAGGCTCCCGACGGCGAGCGCGAAGACCCGCAGGAGGTCGACCGCCGCGTGGTAGTTCTCCATCCTAGCCGGCTGTGGCTTCGCGCTCGGGCCTCCTAGAAGCCACCTCGCGCCGCTCGCGCTCCAGCTCCTGGGAGAGAAAATAGTTGAGCACCGTGCGGATCGTCGCTATAGCCCCGAGGAGTATCACGTCGTCGAGGGTCGGGGCTACGGCCGTCGCGAGGATGTCGGCGCCGAGCTGGAATTCGAGCCCCAGGGCGAGATAGCGTCCGAGGTAGAGCCTTATCTCGTTGTTGGTGTAGTCCCTCACCCCAATCAGGGTCAGAACATAGCGGAAAGTCGTCGCCAGGACACCGAAGCCCACCACGGCGGCGCCTATCGCTTCGACGACCAGCCGCAGGTAGTCGACCGCCATGACCAGGTACTCCTCCATCGCGCTTACCTCCCTACTCTTTGGGGTCCGGGCCACCGAGGGCAACTAACGTTTGGGCCTTGGTCGAGGTGGAAGGTGTACGGCGCGTCAGGAGGCCACCAAGAGCGCCTGCGGGGCGGCCTGCTTCATCCTCGTCCTCAGCCACTTTATCTGGGTGGCGGTCTGGGCCTCGCAGGAGTCTACGACCTCGAGTAGCTCCCGGTCGCGGGCGCCCTGGGCGGCCTGTCCGATCATCGTCCAGCTTATGTCGCAGGCGTGGGCCATGAGGTAGAGGTCGTGCAGGTCTCGGATGAGACCCAAGCCGCCCGAGCGCGTCTCGTCGAAGAGCTGGTGGTAGAGGCGATCCGGCTCCGTCGGCCTCTCCTCGCCGTAGCGGTCGACGAAGGGCTCTAGCATCCCGGCGTGCGCCTCGCACTGCTTGGCCAGGGTATTGCAAGTGTGGAAGACGTCGGCCTCGGCGGCGTGCCCCTCGCCGACCTTGCGATACGCCTCCGCGAGGTGAAGCTCCGCCGCGTGCAGGTACCCCAGGTAGTTCGCCAGGTGCACCTTAACCCCTCCCTTCGAGAGCCTCGGTCGCTTCGGCCCGCGCGCCGCCGGCCGTCCCAGGCACCGAGTCCTTCGCTACCGGGGCCGAAGCGGTGTTCGTCGGGGCTGGCGC
>JADDPU010000221.1 GCA_016781725.1 Rubrobacter sp.
GGGAGCCGGTCCGGGGGATCAGGTCGTCCGACGCCTAGGCGACCCAGCGCCAGCTCGTAAACAGCGCTGTGAGCGCTACCCCCGCGCCGCTGCCGAGCAAGAGCCAGAGCACGAGCGTTGGCCGGCTGCGCGAGAGCAGGTAGCCGAGCACCAGGAAGACCGGGAAGGCCCCGAGGACGAAGCGGGGCATGCTCATGAGCGGGAACCTCGGCGCGGGCGTGAGCACCGGCAACAGGACGATTAGGAAGGTATAGAGGGAGAGCCCTGGCGGCAACACTACGAAACCCGCGACCATGACGACGAGAAAGACCGCCAAGAATGCCAGGTTAAAGGCGTTCGAGGCGTCCAGCGCCGGGGTGGCCGAGGTGCTCAAGAAGAGCGTCGAGGGGTCGAGCACGTACTTCATGCCCTCCCCGGCGGACCGCCAGGCGTCACCCGCGGTCGTTAGGGGGCTGGTGGGCTCGCGCTCCCAGTAAGCTCTCTGCTGACGGGCGAAGAGGAGCGGCTCCCCGAACCGCATCCACAGAAAGAGCGCGTACCCGGCGAGGCCCATCGGGACCAGCGCGACCCCCAAGAGCCCGCGCCTCCCGAACTCCCGCCGTTGACGCATCCACTCGAAGAGGAGGGGTATCATGAGGAGCACCCCGACGTTCCTCGTTGCCGCCGCCAGCGCGCCGAAGACGCCCGCGAGCAGGAGGTCGCGGCGCACGCCGGCCGCCCACACGGCGCCCGCGGTGAGCGCCAGGAAGAGCGCCTCGGTGTAGACGGCGTTCAGGAAGAAGGCAGTAGGGAAGAAGGCGAGGGCCAGCGTTGCGGCCCTGGCTGCGCGAGCGTCGAAGAGCCTCTCCGCGATGCGGTAGACGAAAAAGAGCGCGAGGGCGGTGCACAGGAGCGAGATCAGGACCCCCCACAAGGCAGGTCCGCCCGGCAGGGCGCTCCCGAACCTCAAGAGCACCGGGTAGAGCGGGAAGAAGGCTGTGGATTGGGGGGAGCGCTCCCCGTATCCTTCCGTGGCGATCTGCGAGTACCAGGCCCCGTCCCAGTGGGCCCAGTAGCTCAAGACGCCCGATGGTCCCAGTGGGTCGCCCGCGGGCTCGGCCTGAGGCAGGTAGGCCGCGGTCAGCGCGCCCGCCCCCATAAACAACAGCCTCGACGCGGCGAAGACGACCAGGACGAAGATCCAGACCCTCCCGGCTGGGGCCCTCTTCGCACCGAAGAGTCGGGTCAAGCGGCGCTCCGGAGGAGATCTTGGTACCTGGATCTCCTCGGATTATGCCGGGCTGCGAGGTTTTGGCTGGATGCCAACGCTGCTAGGCCAACCCGGAGGACGAACGCGCACACACGCCGAATTGTAGCTAATCTCGGGGAGATCGGAAGCCCATAGCGACCGCGCCACAAGAGTCGATCCAAGCCTCGTCACAGGTGGCGGGCACGGGTAGGCTCCGGCTCGGAGAAGGCCGGTTGACGGGTGCCCCTGTCACCCGGGGCGAAGAGGCGTCTATTCAGCCGCCTTCGTAGAGGTCAGGTCCTCGTGGCATGCCCGACTTCCTGCTCGCTTATGCCGCGAGGACCTCGGGCGTGCTAAAGCGTACCGCGATCCCCCATGGGTCGCGCACTGTGAACTCGCCGCCGGCGCCATCCTCGGTCTCGATACCGGCCCCTCGGACCCGCTCGCGAACCGCGGCAACCTCCTCCGGGTCGTGGAGCAGGATGGTCCAGTGGCGCAAGCCGACCCTTCCCGTCGGAGCGGGTGGCACGCCCTCGCCACGCCAGACGTTGAAACCCAGGTGGTGGTGATAACCGCCGGCGGAGACG
>JADDPU010000431.1 GCA_016781725.1 Rubrobacter sp.
CGGGGGTCATCGAGAAGGATTCTCGAGAGATTAGTGCCATACCGGCCCGTAGGCTAGCACCGCGCAGCGGACCCGTGGTGGCGGGGTCCCTTCGCCGAAAGACCTGCGTAGCGCGGACGCAGAGAATATCTCCGGGTAGTAGAGGAGGAGTACGTGCAGCGCGACGCCTCGCCCGTCGGGGTGGAGGAGTCCTGTCGGCCCACGGGTTGGTTACAGATCTCCCGGAGATCCGCAGACTGCGAGCACGCAAGAGAGGGCCGGGACCCAGATGTCCCGGCCCCCTAATAGACGGCTGGCTACTGGCCGCCCGCTAGCTCGTCGTCGTGAAGGCGTCCACGTCGACCCGTGTTCCGGTGGAAGAGGCGTTCTTCTGCCCGAGCACCCTGACCTCTACCGTGTGGCTCTTCGTGGGATCCACCGCCTTGCTGAAGACCTGGGTCCTGACCTGCGTCCAGGTGAGGAATAGGTCGATGGTCGTGCAACGCTCGGCGGCGGTGCCAGGGTCCACGCACACCCGCGCCTTACCGCGGTTGGGGGCCCTGGTCGAGATCAACCCTACGTTCCTGGTTCCGGCGGGGACGCTGAAGGTCACCTTGCGCCCCGCGGCGCTGGCGTGCTGCACCGAGCCGCCAGCGCGTTGGTACCACCTTTGCCCCTGCTGCCCTAGCTCCTCAAGGCTCCAGGAGGACTAGGAGGTTCACCGAACCTTCTCGCAATCATCATACTCTATATCTTGCGGGTCTTTGTGGACCGTATCTACCCCCTCGCCACAGAAGATGCTGTCAACCTCTCCGTCCTTGGCGAAGAAGACGTCGTCGCCCGAGTCCCCCTGGAGGAAATCGTCGCTGCCGCTGCCGCCGTAGAGCTTGTCCTCCCCTTCCCCGCCGACCAGTTGGTCCCTGCCTGCACGCCCGTAGATGCGGTCGTTCCCCTGCTTGCCGTACAAATAGTTGTCCAGATCGTTGCCGACCATCACGTCGTTGGCTCGTCCTCCGATGGCGTCATCTATTCGGCTATTGGTAGGGGTGAAGACCCGGTTCGTCCCCGACCACGCCCTGACGAGCGTCGAGCTTTTCGGGACCAGGTCTATGGACACCGGCGTGCTCACCGAGCGGAAATTTAATAAAGAGCTGATCTCCACGTCGGGGTCGAAGACGCTGTCCTCTCCCCAGCCGTCCTCGAAACCGTATATGTCCCAACCCCGGGCCCCGTGAAGCTGGTCGTCGCCCTTGCCGCCGTTCAAGGTGTCGCCGATGCCGGCGTAGGCGTACAAACGGTCTTCGCCACCTAATCCGTACAGGTGATTAGCCTTGCCGTTGCCATGCATAACGTCGTCGTCGCTCGTGCCGTAGCACGGCTCGATGGTAGGACAATCTTTGGTGATGGCCCAAGCCACCCCGCCGCCCACCAGCAACGCCGCTGCCACCATCGCCAGTAGTAGTGCCGCTCGTCTCAAGGTACTACCTTTCTCTAGTGGGGCGGAGGAACAAGGTGTCAGACCTCCGCCGCCCGGTTGATCAACCGCCAGTATTGGGGTAGACGGTCGGCTTGCCTATTGGTCATGTGACCCATATTTGGAAGGTTTCGTGCAAAAGGAGCATAAGGAGGGCCAGGCCCGCTCACGCAGACCCGGCCGCTCAGAGGAAGAGGTGGGGAGGACCCTGCCCTTTCGGCCAAAGAACCGCCCCGCCTATGTTGCGTGGAGGGACCCTGCCCTTTCGGCCAAAGAACCTCCCCGCGCCCGGCGTCATGGCGCCTACGGGTAAGTATGCACCATCTTATCGGCCCGTACATGGGTCAGTTGACCCATAT
>JADDPU010000389.1 GCA_016781725.1 Rubrobacter sp.
TCGTCCACCAGGTGGAGGAGCTTCAGTATGTACATGTAGCCGACGGTGATCCTGCCGTCGAAGGGCTCGCCGGTCCTGCCGTCGTACAGCGTCACCTTGCCGCCACGGCCCATGCCGGTCTTGGCCCCGCCGTTCTGGCGCACCTTCTCGATGGCTTTGTCGATGTCCTCGACCTCGGCGCCGGAGAAGACCGGCGTGGAGACGAAGACCGGCTCGCCGCCGTCCTCCCCGAGGCCCTGGCTCGCGGCCCACCCGAGGTGGGTCTCGAGGATCTGGCCGATGTTCATCCGGCTCGGCACGCCCAGAGGAGAGAGGATAACGTCTACAGGACGCCCGTCCTCCATGAACGGCATGTCCTCCTCTGGCACTATCTTGGAGATGACGCCCTTGTTGCCGTGGCGCCCGGCGAGCTTGTCGCCCTCGGCGATCTTGCGCTTCTTGGCCACGAAGACCCGGACCATCTCGTTGACGCCGGGCTGCAGCTCGTCGCCCTCCTCGCGGCTGAAGCGCTTGACGTCTATGACGACGCCGCCCTCGCCGTGAGGGACCTTGAGGCTCGAGTCCTTTACCTCACGCGCCTTCTCGCCGAAGATCGCGCGCAGGAGCTTCTCCTCTGGCGTCGGCTCGCTCTCGCCCTTGGGCGTGACCTTGCCGACGAGGACGTCGCCGGAGCCCACCTCGGCCCCGATGCGGATGATGCCGTCGACGTCGAGGTTCATCAGGACGTCGTCCGAAGCGTTGGGGATGTCCCGCGTTATCTCCTCGGGCCCGAGCTTGGTGTCGCGGGCCTGCACCTCGTACTCCTCGATGTGGATGGAGGAGAGGACATCGTCCTTGACGATCCTCTCGGAGATGATGATCGCGTCCTCGAAGTTGAACCCCTCCCACGGCATGAAGGCCACTAGCAGGTTCTTGCCGAGGGCGAGCTCGCCCTGGTCCGTCGAGGAGCCGTCGGCCAGGATGGTCCCGGCCTCGACCCGCTCGCCCTCCGTGACGAGGGGACGCTGGTTGACGCAGGTGCCCTGGTTTGAGCGGGCGAACTTCCTCAAGAAGTACTCGTCAAGCTCCCCGCCAGCTCCGCTACGCCTCACGGTGATCCTGTCGGAGACCACGCGCTCGACCGTGCCGGCGTTGCGGGCCAACAGGACGTCGCCGGTGTCGGCGGCGGCCCGGAACTCCATCCCGGTCCCGACGTAAGGGGCCTCGCTGCGGAGCAGCGGCACGGCCTGGCGCTGCATGTTCGCGCCCATGAGCGCGCGGTTGGCGTCGTCGTGCTCGAGGAACGGGATGAGCGCCGTGCCCACGGAGACCGTCTGGAGCGGCGCCACGTCCATGTAGTCGACCTCCCCAGGCGACACGGTCGCAACATCCCCGCCCTTGCGGCGCGCCAGGACCTGTCCGCCCTCGGCTATCTGGCCGGTCTCCTGATCGACCGGCGTGTTGGCCTGGGCGATCGTGAACTCCTCCTCCTCGTCGGCGGAGAGGTACTCGATCTCATCGGTGAGCTTGCCGTCTACGACCTTGCGGTAAGGCGTCTGCACGAAGCCGTACTCGTCCACGGTCGCGAACGTCGAGAGCTGCCCGATAAGCCCGATGTTCGGGCCCTCCGGCGTCTCGATGGGGCACATCCGGCCGTAGTGGGTAGGGTGGACGTCGCGCACCTCTATGGGGGCGCGCTCCCGGCTCAAGCCCCCAGCGCCCATGGCGGAGAGACGCCGCCTGTGGGAGAGCCCGGAGAGCGTGTTGGTCTGGTCCATGAACTGCGAGAGCTGCGAGGAGCCGAAGAACTCCTTTATGGCGCTCCCGACCGGCTTGGTGTTGACGACGGTCTGGGGCGTTATGGACTCCTCGTCCTGGGTCGTCATCCGCTCGCGGACGACGCGCTCCATGCGGTACATCCCGATCCTAAACGCCTCCTGCACCAGCTCCCCAACCGTCCTCAGACGCCTGTTGCCGAAGTGCTCGTACTCGTCGAGCTTGTGGCGGATGCGCTCGTAGTTGATCCGGCCGAACTCCTCGTCCTCGGCGACCTCCTCGGAGGTCTCGATCAAACGCTTGAGCAGGGCCTCGATGTCCTCGATGGTCAGCGTGCGGGTCTCGAGCGGCACGTCGAGCTTGAGCTTCTTGTTGACCTTGTAGCGCCCGACCTCCGACAGATCGTAACGCTTGGGGTCGAAGAAGAGGCTCTGGACGAGGCTCTCGGCGTTCTCCTTGTTGACCGGCTCGCCGGGCCGCTGCCGCCGGAAGACCTCCAAGAGCGCTTCCTCTTGCGTGGAGATCTCGTCCCGCTCCAAAGTGTTGCGTATGAGCCACGCGTCCTCGAAGCGCGAGAGGATCTCCTCGGGCCCACCCATCCCGAGGGCCTTGAGCAGCACCGTAACAGGCAGCTTCCTCTTGCGGTCGATGCGCACGGAGACGTAGCCCTTGGTCTCGACCTCGAACTCGAGCCAGGACCCACGCCCGGGCATCAGGCTCGCCGTCAACACCTGCTTGGTAGCGTCCTTGGGCTCCATGATGTACGCGCCGGGCGACCGCACGAGCTGGGTGACCACTACCCGCTCGGTCCCGTTGATGACGAAGGTGCCGGAGCTCGTCATGAGCGGGAAGTCGCCCATGAAGACGTCCTGCTCCCTGACCTCCCCGGTCTCCTTGACTATAAAGCGAACCTTCACGAAGAGCGGGGCCGCGTACGTCTTGTCCTTGGACATGCACTCTTCCACCGAGACCGGCGGCTCCTCGAAGCGGCCCTCCCCGAACTCCACGGCGTAAGAGCCCGTGTAGTCCTCTATCGGGGAGATCTCGGTGAAGGTCCTCTGAATGCCCTCGTCTATGAACTTCTTGAATGAATCTAGCTGGATCTCGATGAGATCCGGCAACTGTACCTCTGTGGACTGTAACCGAGCATACGGGTGCCGTTTCCGGCGCACGACAGGGGTCACCAAATTAGCTCTCCTCCGCATGGATCGTTAAAAAATGGGCAAACACGCAAACGGTTATCTTACCCGTACCCTACGGGTAAGTCAAGGGATTATTCCAGAGAAATATGTCGCCGGCCATCGACCGGCGCGTGGAGTGTAGCACAGCCCCTCGGGGCATGCCACTAACGGCGCTTTCGCGCCGTTGGAGGCTACAGGTTTCAGGTCTCTCCAGACGCGTCGCAGCCACAGTGCGACCAGGCGAGGTGTAAGCTAGTCTCTGCATCAAAGAGCGGCGCCCCGCGAAGGAGCGCCGCTCTCAGTCCCAGGCTGAAGCCTGAAACCTCTAAGCTACTTCAGCTCGACCGAGGCGCCGGCCTCCTCGAGCTGGGCCTTGAGGGCCTCTGCGTCCTCGCGGCTTAGGGCCTCCTTGACGGGGTTCGGGGCCTCGTCGACCAGGGCCTTCGCCTCCTTCAGGCCGAGGCCGGTAACGGCGCGGACCACCTTGATGACCTGGATCTTCTTCTCCCCGGGCCCCTGGAGCACGACGTCGAACTCGGTCTGCTCCTCCTCGGCGGCGGCGGCGCCGTCGCCCGCGACCCCGGCAGCCGGGGCCGCCGCCACGGCCGTGGCGGAGACGCCGAAGCGCTCCTCCAGGGCCTTCACCAGCTCCGAGAGCTCGAGAACCGTCATGTTCTCGATGGTCTCCATCAACTCTTCCTGATTTATGGGCATTCTCTAGTCCTCCTAGACTCGACTCTTGCCTACGACTGTTCGGCGCTTTGCTTCTGCTCGGCGATCTGGCCGAGCGCCACGACCAGACCCTGGACTGTGTTGTTGAGTACCGTGACCAACCCCGTGAGCGGCGAGGAGATGCCGCCGACCACCTGCGCGATGAGTTGCTCGCGACCCGGGAGCCTGCTCAGGGCGACCACTTCGGTCTCGTCGAGCACGCGCCCGCCCTCGAGGAGCCCGCCCTTCAGCGCGAACGTCTCGACCTGGTCGGCGAACTCGGCCATAAGCTTCGCGCTGGCCACCGGGTCCTCCGAGAAGGCCAGGGCCGTCGGCCCGACCAGAAACTCGGCGAGCCCCCCTACCCCGGCCTCGTCCGCCGCGCGCTTCGTCAGCGTGTTCTTGGCGACCACGAAGTCCACGCCCGACTCGCGGCTGCGCCGCCTGAGGTCGGTGCTCCTGGCGACGTCCATCCCCTGGTAGTCGACGAGCACCGCCGAGCCGGCCCTAAGCTTCGTGGCGAGGCGCTCGATCACCTGCGCTTTCTCTTCCCTGTTCACTCCATCTCCTCCGCAAATAGATAACCCCGAGGCCGCAGAGGCGCTCGGGGCTCGAAGATACCCTGAAAGCTTTCCGCAACCTCGGCCGGATGATTAAGCCCTTGGCACTCGCCAGGACCCCGGCTGTCTTCGGTCTCTTATGGACTTTTAGGGACCCGAAGGTCCGGGCGTGATACTAATCCCTCTCCACCGCGGGGTCAACCTTGACCGAGGGGCCCATCGTCGTCGAGAGCGCCACCGACTTGAAGTAGCGTCCCTTCACCGGGGCCGGGCGCGCCCGCTGCAGCTCCTCGCGCAGCGCGTAGTAGTTCTCGACCAGGCGGTCCACGTCAAAGGACTTCTTGCCTATCACGCCGTGGATGATCCCGTAGCGGTCCACGCGGTACTCGATCTTGCCGCGCTTGATCTCCTCGACAGCCCTGCCGACATCCTGCGTAACCGTCCCGCTCTTCGGGTTGGGCATGAGCCCGCGCGGACCCAGCACCGGCCCCAACTGGCCGACGGCCCTCATCTGGTCAGGGGTGGCCACTGCCACGTCGAAGTCCATAAAGCCCTCGTCGCGGATGCGGGCGGCCAGGTCGTCCGAGCCTACGACGTCGGCCCCGGCCTCCTCGGCCTCCCTCGCCTTCTCGCCCTGAGCGAAGACCGCGACCCGGCGGGTCTTGCCCGTACCGTTCGGCAGCATCAACGTGCCCCGCACCATCTGGTCGGCCCGCCTCGGGTCCACGTTCAGGTGGATGTGCGCCTCGACGCTCTCGTCGAACTTGGCGCCCTCGAGGTCCTTCAGGAGCCCGAGCGCCTCGCGGGGTGTGTACCTCTGCTCGGAATCGATCCTCGCCTTCTGCTCCAGCAGCTTCCTACCCATTGACAGTAATCCCCATGCTCCGGGCCGTCCCCTCGATAATCTTCGCCGCGCCGTCTACGTCGGCGGCGTTCAGGTCAGGCATCTTGGTCCTAGCTATCTCCTCCACCTGCGCGCGGCTCACCGCACCGACCTTCGAGCGGTTCGGCTCGCCGCTGCCCTTGTCCAGGCCGGCGGCCTGCTTGAGCAGGAACGCGGCTGGCGGCGTCTTGGTCACGAAGGTAAACGAGCGGTCCTCGAAGACCGTGATCTCTACCGGGATGATCTGGCCCATCTGGTCGCGCGTGGCGTCGTTGAACTGCCGCACGAACTCCCCGATATTCACCTGCGCCTGGCCCAGGGCCGGGCCGACCGGCGGCGCGGGGTTCGCCTGACCGCCGGTGATCTGCAACTTCAGTTTGCGCGCTACGCGGCGCCCGCGTCCTCTACCCATAACGATCCTCTCGTCTCTTTAGAGCTTGGCTACCTGGTTGAAGGAGAGCTCCACCGGCGTCTCGCGCCCGAAGATGGAGACGAGTACCTTCAGCCTCGACTGGTCCACGTTGATGTCCGAGATGGAGCCTGTGAAGTCCGAGAGCGGACCACCGATGACCTTGACGGTCTCCCCGATGCTGTAGTCCACCGTGGTCTTGACCTTCTCGCGCTGCTCCACCTCACCAGGGTGCAAGAGCCTCTCGACCTCGGCCCGGCTCAGGGCCAGCGGCTTCTCCCCGGCCCCGACGATCTGGGTGACGCCAGGGGTCTGGCGCACGAGCTGCCAGGTCGTGTCGTTCATGTCCATGTTGACGAGAACGTAGCCGGGGAACTGGCGCTGGACGGTCGGCACCTTCTTGCCGTCCTTGATCTCGATGACGTTCTCGGTAGGTATGCGGATCTCGCCGAAGTGCCGGTTCAGACCTATAGAGTCGATCCTGCGCTGCAGCGTCGTGCGCACCTTGTTCTCGTGCCCCGAGTATGTGTTGACTACGTACCACTTCTTCAAAACGTAATGCTCCTATTGCCTACAGGAAGATCAGCCGCGCCAGGCGGCCGAACACGAAGTCCCAGGCGGCGACGTACGCCGCCAGCACCAGCACTATGATGAGCACCACCGCCGTGCTCTGCCGCAACTGGTCGCGGTTGGGCCAGTTGACCCGCCGCAACTCGTTGCGGACGTCCCTGCCGAACCTCCTCGAACGGGCCACCACGCCGCCCTGTGGCTGCTGTGCTCTCTTGGCGGCCGAACCGCGCTTGTTACCCATAATGTCCTCGCATGGCTTCGCCTCTCGAAGCAGGGCAGGAGGGACTCGAACCCCCGACCTGCGGTTTTGGAGACCGCTGCTCTACCAACTGAGCTACTGCCCTCTGTCGACCGATCCTAACGGGTCTCCCGGTGCGCCGTGTGGTGCCGGCACCACGGGCAATACTTCTGCAACTGGATGCGGTCCGGGGTGTTCCGCCGGTTCTTCCTGCTGTGGTAGTTCCGGCGCTTGCACTCCTCGCAAGCCAGCGTTACCAATTGTCGCACAACCTACCTCCGAATCACAGGGGCGGCGTCATCGCC
>JADDPU010000509.1 GCA_016781725.1 Rubrobacter sp.
AATCGTAAGCTACTTGTAAGGTTCTAGAAGCATCAAGCAACTGTCCAAAGAGTAGAATCCGTACCGAGAGGGATGAGCGGAGCGAGAAGCATTGGAGAGCGGTAGCATGAGCAAGAAAACGGGAGAGGCGAGCAGGACGAGGGCGGCGATCGCCGGGATCGTGGGGATCATACTGGCGTTCGGCATCACGGAGCTGGTGCACGGGCTCTACCGGATGGTCCCTTCGGTGCTGGTCTCGATAGCGCAAGGGATCGTGGAGTTCACGCCGGGTACCGTGGTGACGCAGGGCATCGAGCTCCTCGGCACTGCCGATATACCGGTCCTGATCGCGACGGTGATCTTGGGCACGCTCGCGATAGCCGCCGCCCTGGCGATCCTCGCCGTGAAGCGACCGGTCCTGGCCCTCGCCGGCGTGGCCGTCCTCGCCGCCATCGCCATCGCTGCCACCTTCGCCGAGCCGTTTATCGCGCCCGCCCCCACGGTGGTCACCATCGTCGTCGCCCTGCTCGCCGGTACTGCCGTCGCCGAGCTCCTCCTGCGCGCGGCGGGCCTGCGGACCGTGGAGCCCGGGCAGCGGGCCGCCGCCCAGGCTGGGGAGCCGGGCACCTCGTTCTCGCCCGTCACGCGCTCCAGGGAGGCCGGCTCCGGCCAGGCCGTCTCGGTGGGACGCGGCAGTTTTCTCCTGCTCGGTGGCGCCGCAGCGGTCGTGGGGCTCGTGGCGGCCGGCGTGGGACGCGCGCTGACCGGCGGGGCCGCCCAGCAGGCCGCCAAGCCCAAGAAGCTGAACCTCCCCGAGGCGCCGGCCAGCAAGGGTGGGGCGCAAGAACAGCAGGGGGGCTCCGGCGCGAAAGCGGCGGTGAGGCACGAGACCCTTCCTCCGCCCCCCGAAGGCGCCTCCATAGACGTGCCGGGGATGCCGAAGTTGATCACGCCGGCCAGCAGCTTCTACCTTATAGACACGGCCCTCTCCTCGCCCAGGATAGACGTGAACAGCTGGAAGCTCTCGGTCAAGGGCGCTGTCGAAAACCCTGTCGAGTTCTCGTACAAAGACCTTCTCGGCATGCCCACCCGCGAGGCCGACATAACGCTCTCGTGCGTCTCCAACACGGTCGGCGGCGGCCTGGTCTCCAACGGCCGCTGGACCGGCGTGTTGCTCTCCGACGTGCTGGCCGAGGCCGGCGTGAGGCGCGAGAACATCACGCGCGCCTCCCGGCAGCTCGTCGGCCGCAGCGTGGACGGCTGGACCTCGGGATTCAGGACGGAGCTCGCCCTCGACGGCCGCGAGGCGCTGGTCGCCTTCGGCCTGAACGGCAGCGAGCTCCCGGTCAAGCACGGCTACCCCGTGCGCCTCGTCGTCCCCGGCCTCTACGGCTACGTCTCGGCGACGAAGTGGATCACCGAGCTCGAGCTCACCGACTGGAACTTCGACGCCTACTGGATCCAACGCACCTGGTCGAAGGAAGGCCCCATCAAGACCCAGTCCCGCATCGACACCATAGAGGACGGCGACAACCTCTCCGCCGGCAAGAACCCGATCGGCGGCGTCGCCTGGGCCCCCCACAGGGGCATCGAAAAGGTCGAGGTCTCCACCGACGGCGGCGAGACCTGGAACGAGGCCCGCCTCGCCAAGCAACTGGACATCGATACCTGGCGCCAGTACCTCTACGACTGGGAAGCCAAACCCGGCGATTACACCCTCCAGGTCCGCGCCACCGACGGCGAAGGCGAGACCCAGACCGCCGAAAAAGCCCCACCGCACCCCTCGGGCGCCACCGGCTACCATTCC
>JADDPU010000383.1 GCA_016781725.1 Rubrobacter sp.
AGTCGTCGAGCTTCTGCTCATCGTCTACAAAGGCTTCGAGATATCTTCGCGCCCGGCGCTCGCGTGCTCACCGTGCGTTTGGGTCTTTCTCCTCAATGTAGCCGATGTGGATGTGGTCTTTGTGCAGCTCGAGTTGGTCGGGAGCCGAGATCCAGCCCTCCTCGCGCCCGTATCCCAAGGTCCCGGTCCACCCCGGCGGCCCTATGATCTGGTCGGGCCTCCTCTCGGGCTGGAGGCCGGCGAGGGTCTTGCCCACCTCCAGGACGGCCGGGTCTGTGGCGTTGCCCTCGACCGGCTTGCCGTCAACCCACCAGATGTCGGCGGCCCTCCCGTAATAGTGGGTATTGGGCAGGCCGCCAGCCTTCCCGTAGCCTTTGGGGATGCGCGGGCCGTCCGGGACGCCCGGCAGGAAGTAGTGACCCTCCTTAAAGGCGTCGACACAGATCCGATGCTCTCTGGTCAGGACTCCGAGCGCGCCTATCAGGCGCTGGTCGACGATCCCTGCCTCCAGATCGCCCGCCGCCTCCGCGGTTGCCCCGAAGTTGGGGTTCTCAAGAAGCTTGCGCCCCTCGATGCTGCCCGGCCCAGGGTCCCTACCTTCCACGAACCCTACATCCCACATTCCCCGCCCGACGCCCAAGGGGCACGCCGGGGCGAATCCAGCATCCTTGAAGCCCCCGCACGAGGTGAGCACCAGCGCCGCACCCAGGAGGACCAACCCCGCGATCGCTCGCCGGCAGGACGGAAGGATACAACCCTGGTTCACGCTACCATATTATGACGCGCCAAAGGAAGATGCACCGTCTCATGAAGGCCCCCACAACGTACCGCCAGCACCGCTGGTGGGGGCGTTCGGCGCGGTCGGTACCAGCATTGGTGATCGACAGTGCTCCCCTCATCTCAGAACACGCGATTCTCGGTCTTTCCTGTGATAGCCAAGACTGCCAGGTAAGACGTACGCGCCCCTACCATCACCCTTCGAGGCCTCGCGTTAGAAAAGATTCAGCCCTTTTGGTAAACTCCGCCATGCCCTGCGCGGGGGCGTAGTTCAGTTGGTTAGAACGCCGGCCTGTCACGCCGGAGGCCGCGGGTTCGAGTCCCGTCGCTCCCGCCTCTCTCTTTCGATCCGAACCGTTTGTTCTTCCCCGCTAATGGGTACCAGTCCTCCCAGAGCATCTGCGGTGCACCCAGAGGCTTGGAGAGCCGCAACCTTCCACAACCCGTCACCCGGTCCCAAGGTCCTTGACACCAAAAGTATACTAAATACCAGATAAGAGTTATTTGGAGGTAGGAATGTCGGAACCCGTAGCGGTCACTGTGGACACTTTCGAGGCGGAGGTTTTGAACTCTGAGGTTCCCGTATTGGTGGACTTCTGGGCGGCGTGGTGCGGGCCGTGCCGCCGGGTCGCGCCGGTGATGGACGAGATCGCCGCCGAGTACGAAGGCGCTGTGAAGGTAGCGAAGGTAGACGTGGACGCCGAGTCCGCGCTCGCGGGGCACTTCGGGGTTTCGAGCATCCCGACGATCGCGTTCTTCGAGCCAGGCGAGCAGCCGAAGGCCGTCGTTGGCGCCCTCCCCAAAGAGATGCTCGAGTCGGCCTTCGAGCTGGACAGGTTCGCCAAGGCCGAGTAGAGTCGGCGTCTTGGCCGGCCGCGACCTCCTAGAACGCTTGATAGCTGTCTTTGGGTGCCGTAGAATCACCGGCGGGTCTCTTCCCACGTCCCTGGCGGGATAGCTCAGTAGGTAGAGCACATGACTGAAAATCATGGTGTCCCCGGTTCGAATCCGG
>JADDPU010000304.1 GCA_016781725.1 Rubrobacter sp.
ACCCCGAGTTCTTGAGGGAGGGCAGCGCCATCTACGACTCCCTCTTCCCAGACAGGATAGTCGTGGGGGCGGACTCCAGGGAGGCGCTGGAGGTCTTACGCACCCTCTACGGGCCGATAATAGAGCAGAGCTTCCCGACCGAGCTCGACCCCAGGCCAAAGGTCGCAGTCCCTTTCGTCACAACAGACCTTGCCAGCGCGGAGATGATCAAGTACGCCGCCAACGCCTTCCTCGCCACGAAGATAAGCTTCATAAACGAGGTGGCCAACCTCTGCGAGCTTGTAGGTGCTGACGTGACGGAGGTGGCAACGGGCATGGGGCTCGACGGTCGGATAGGGCCTAGGTTCCTCTCGGCCGGGATAGGGTGGGGAGGGTCGTGCTTCCCGAAGGATGTGGCTGCTCTTCGCGCGGTGGCCCGCGAGTACGACTACGAGCCCGTCCTGCTCGACGCGACCGTCACGGTGAACGAGCGGCAGCGCAAGCGGGTGATACAGAAGCTCCAGCAGAACTTGCGCACCTTGAAGGGCAAGCGGGTGGCTTTGTTGGGGCTCACCTTCAAGCCGAACACCGACGACCTTAGAGAGGCGCCGAGCCTGAAGATCGCGGAGTCGTTGAGCCTGCTTGGGGCTCGCGTCGTTGGCTACGACCCCGTCGCCGGCAAGGCGGCTGCGGGCGCCATGCCCGACCTCCTGGAGGTCATCTTCGACCCCTACGACGCCTTGAAGGGGGCGCACGCCGCCGTTCTGGTCACGGAGTGGGACGAGTTCCGCACGCTCGACCTCGAGCGCGCCGCCTCCCTCATGGAGCAGCCGAGGTTGCTCGTGGACGGCCGCAACGCCCTTGACCCCGAGGCCGCCCGGGCTGGCGGTCTCCTGTACACGGATTTCGGGCGTGGCTAGGGCCGGGGCAAGCAAGCCCCGGGCGCTCGTGACCGGAGGCGCCGGGTTTCTGGGGAGCCACCTGTGCGAGAGGCTCCTCTCCGAGGGCTACCGCGTAATCTGCGTGGACAACCTGAGCACGGGGTCTCTGCAGAACGTGGCCGACCTCCTAGCGGGCGAGGCAGACTTCGAGTACGTCGAACACGACGTCACCACCCACATAGACTATCCCGGTGAGCTCGACGCGGTCTACCACTTCGCCTCCCCCGCGAGCCCCGCGGACTTCGAGCGCATCCCGATTCCCATCCTCAAGGTCAACGCTTTGGGCACCTACAACTCTTTGGGGCTGGCGCTGGCCAAGGGGGCCCGCTTCATGCTCGCCTCCACGTCGGAGGTCTACGGGGACCCGCTCGTCCACCCCCAGCACGAGGGTTACTGGGGGAACGTCAACCCGATAGGCGTACGCGGCGTCTACGACGAGGCCAAGCGCTACGCCGAATCCATAACCATGGCCTACCACCGCCACCACGGTGTGCAGACCAGGATCGTAAGGATCTTTAACACCTTTGGTCCGAAGATGCGCCCCGACGACGGGCGCATGATCCCTAACTTTATCCGCCAGGCCTTGAGCGGCGAGCCACTCGTCGTCTACGGGGACGGGACCCAGACGAGGAGCGTGCAGTACGTGGACGACCTCATAGAGGGTGTCTTCCGCCTGATGCGCAGCGGCGAGACGCGCCCCGTGAACGTCGGCAACCCCAACGAGCTCACCGTGCGCGAGATCGCCGGGATGGTAGTCGAGATCTCCGGCACCGCGAGCGAGCTCGTCTACGGTCCGCTCCCCGAAGACGACCCCAGACGTCGCTGCCCGGACATCACCCGCGCCAGGGAGGTCCTGGGCTGGGAGCCGCGCGTCTCTG
>JADDPU010000183.1 GCA_016781725.1 Rubrobacter sp.
CCCACCGACCGGCCGGACGGCACCTTGCCTATGATGGCGATGCCGCCGGTGATCGGGGTGGTTCTGGTCCTCTCCGGACTCGCGCTGTTGCTCGTGGACCTGAGTGTGACCAACCATGGTCTGCCCACCGCGGGGGCCCTCCTGGCACTCCTTGCCGGGGGCCTGGTGATCCTCGGGGCGGACGTTCCGTACTCGGGGGTATTGTTCGGAGCCGTCTTGGTCGTCGCGATGCTCATGGGTGGCGTGCTCTTCGGGGTGTTGGGCTCGTTGCGCGCCCTCGGGGGGAGGCCGGCTCTGACCGGCAAGGAGGGGATGATCGGCGAGGTGGGCACCGTCAGGAGCCCCGTGGGGGTGGAGTCTGCGGGGTGGGTGTTCGTGCACGGCGAGCGGTGGCGGGCCGTGCTGGCGTTCGCCCCGGAGGAGACCGGCCCGCGAGATCCCGAGCCGGTGATGGGGGTAGGGCGCAAGGTGACGGTGGTGGGTTTCGCCGATGGTGGAGTGGTGCAAGTGATGCCCGTCGAGTGGCCCCTCGTCGTCGAGAGTTCGTGACGGGCTAGGATAGGAGGAGGATCTCTCGTGTACGCGACCTTGGGCTTGTTGCAGGCGGTCGGGGTAGGCATCGGGGTCATCGCCCTGGTAGTAGCCGCCATATTCGTGGTCTCGGTCTTGATCAGCGCCATCAAGATAGTCAAGGAGTACGAGCGGGGCGTGATCTTCCGCCTAGGGCGCGTACAGGGCGGGCCCAAGGGGCCGGGGCTCTTCGTCCTCCTGCCGATGGTGGACAGGATGGTCAAGATAGACCTGAGGACCGTCACGATGGACGTCCCTCCCCAGGACGTCATAACCCGCGACAACGTGCCCGCCCGCGTGAACGCCGTGATCTACTTCAGGGTCGTCGACCCCAACAGGAGCGTCATCGAGGTCGAGAACCACGTTCTCGCAACGAGTCAGATAAGCCAGACCACACTGAGGAGTGTCCTGGGGCAGAGGGATCTAGACGACCTCCTCACCAACCGCGAGGAGATAAACGAAGAGCTCCAGAGCATCATAGACGAGCAGACCGATCCCTGGGGTATCAAGGTCAGCGTCGTCGAGGTCAAGGACGTCGAGATACCGCAGCAGATGCAGCGGGCGATGGCGAGGCAGGCCGAGAGCGAGCGCGAGAGGCGGGCCAAGATCATCGCCGCCGAGGGCGAGTACCAGGCCTCCCAGCGCCTCAGGCAGGCCGCCGACAGGCTCGAGAGCCCGACGGCCCTCCAACTCAGGCTCTTCCAGACGATGGGCGAGATCGCCGTCAACCAGAACTCCACCATCGTTCTCCCGGTCCCCATAGACCTCTTCCGGCCCTTCCTGGAGTCGCAGAACGGATCTTACGGTGAGGGGGTCAGGGCGGCGCGGCGCGAGGAGGAGAAAGAGGCCGAGCGCCTCTACGAGGAGGCCGTCGGAGACGCCGCACGCGAGGTGTCGAGCGAGGAGGTCCCAAGCGAGATGCCGGACGGGGAAGCCACCCCTTAGGCCTCGCGGGGGGCGGGGACAAACATGAGGCCCTGACCGGTTCTCCCGGGCGCAACACATCTACGCTCCAACAGCGGGACGAATAACGCCGGAGACCGGGGCACCTCACCAACGACAAGCTCGAGAGTGTGGGCCTCGTGGGGTCGATGGCGAGTCCTCCCAAGAACCGGCGCTCGCCTTCGGCTTGCGCAAGCGCCCGGCGTGCCCTCGCGGATCACCCCCTTTACAATGAACGGGGCAAACGAGTGCCCCCAGGCGCCAAGAAATC
>JADDPU010000179.1 GCA_016781725.1 Rubrobacter sp.
TGGGAGGTGATCTGGAGCCACCTGCTCCCGATGGCGCTGCCTGGTGCTCTGACCGGCATCATCCTGGCGCTCTCGCGGGCCATCGGCGAGGCCGCCCCCATCCTCGTCGTCGGGGTCTCGCTGTACCAGACGTACACCACCAGCGGACCTTTCGAGGGCTACATGGCGCTGCCGACCCAGATCTACGACTGGATCAGCCGCCCGCAGCAGATCTTCCAGGACTCCGCCGCGGCCGGCATTGTGGTGGCGATGGCGGTGCTTTTGGTGGCGAACTCGTTCGCGATCTGGCTGCGCAACAGGTACCAGCAGCGCTCGTAGTGTCGGTTTTACATAGAGAAAGGTGCTAGCCTAGTGGAGACTGAGAGGGCCAGGAGGGAGCGGAAGGTGTCCGAGGTGTCGAGGGAGCGGCGCGAGGTGAGACAGAAAGGCGACGGCGCGGCCCCCGGCGACGGCCTCACTTTGGGCATGAAGATCCAGGACCTCTCGGCGTTCTACGGCTCCTTCAAGGCCGTGACGGACGTGAGCATGGACATCCGGGCCAACAAGGTGACGGCGCTTATCGGGCCTTCGGGGTGCGGCAAGAGCACCTTTATCCGCTGTTTGAACCGCATGCACGAGGTGGTCCCAGGCGCGCGCGCCGAGGGGTGCGTGATGCTCGGCGAGCAGGACATCTACGCCAAGACTTCGGACCCGGTAACCATCCGGCGCCGCGTCGGGATGGTCTTCCAGAAGCCCAACCCCTTCTCCAAGTCGATCTACGAGAACGTGGCGTGGGGCGCCAGGATCAACGGCTACCGCGGCGACATGGACGAGCTGGTGGAGCGCTCTTTGAAGCAGGCGGCGCTCTGGGACGAGGTGAAGGACCGTCTCAAGGAGAGCGGGCACGGGCTCTCAGGCGGCCAGCAGCAGCGTCTGGTCATCGCCCGCACCCTGGCTGTGGAGCCCGAGGTGATCCTGATGGACGAGCCGGCGAGCGCGCTCGACCCCGTCTCGACCCAGAAGATCGAGGACACCATGGACCAGCTCAAGCAGAGCTACACGGTGGTCATCGTCACGCACAACATGCAGCAGGCGGCCCGCATCTCCGACTACACCGGCTTTTTCTACATCGAGAACATGGGCGACCCCGGCCGGCTCTGGGAGTTCGACGAGACGGAGAAGATGTTCTCGAACCCCGATCGCAAGGAGACGGAGGACTACGTAACTGGCAGGTTCGGTTAGAGGATGCCGCGGGAGACCTTCCAACAGGAGCTCGACGGGCTGATAGGGGACGTGCTCGACCTCGGCAAAGAGGTCCAGGGGTCCTTGGAGAACATGGTAGTGGCGATGGAGGCGCGCGACGCTGTGGTGGCCGGACGGGAGCTCGGGGTCGACGTGCGCTACAAGGCGCGCGGGCTGGACATCGAGAGGGAGTGCATGATACTTCAGGCCCGCCAGGCCCCGGTCGCCAAAGACCTGAGGCTCCTCTACACCGTGCAGTCCGTGACCAACCACCTGGTGCGCTCCGGTACCCTGTGCGAGCACATCTGCCACGCGATAGTGGACACCGCCGAGTGCGAGCGGGACGAGGACCTGGAAGCCGCCCTCATCGAGATGGCCAGTACCGCCCGCAACATCTTTAACGAGGGCCTCGACGTCTTTCGGGGCCGCGACATAGAGCGGGCCCGCGACCTTCAGGCCAAGGACGACAAGGTGGACCTCCTCTACTCGGAGGCCATGAACCTCATAGCGAACCCCTCGGACAACGGCGGCGGCGCCCCCGAGTGGCGGATGCGGGCAGCCCTCATGGTCCACTACCTGGAGCGCATCTCGGATCACGGCGTGGATATCGGCGGGAGCACGGTCTTTCTGGTGACCGGGGAGCGGATCGAGGACGCCATGCGCCAGTACCTGGACCGCGAGGTCGACGGCGACGGCGTCTAACCCGGGTACCCGGACGGTCGCCGTCTGTGCACTTCTGCTACAATATGCTGCAAGACAGTCTTGCGGCAGGTGGTTATCTCTTGAGGCTTACACAGAAGAGCAAGTACGCGGTCAGGGCGCTGATGGAGCTCGCCATGGGCGAGAAGGAGTGCCCGCTCGGGGTGGCGGAGATCGCCCGCCGCCAGCGCATCCCAGAGAGGTTCCTCGAGCAGATCTTCGGCGAGCTGCGGCGGGCGAACGTGGTGGAGAGCCGCCGCGGGGCGCACGGCGGCTACCGCTTCGCGATGCCGACAGAGGAGATCTCGGTGCTTGACATCGTCGAGATCCTGGACGGCGAGGTCCGTCCGGCCCGCTGCTCGGCCGGGGGGGTCTGCTACATCGCTGACGCCCCCCTGTGCGCCACGAGCCGGGTCTGGGACGAGGCCCGCGAGGCGCTCGAAGGGGTCTTCGGCCGCTACAGCATCGCCAAGCTGGCCGAGATGGAGCGCGAGGCCCGCGCCGTCCGCGAGGCCGCCCCAACAGCCGGCCGCTGACGGACCCTGAAGGTAAGCTCAGGGCGCATCTTTACGGCCTGACCACCCTGGCCGAATCCTCGGTACGGGTCGGGGACGAGAGCTACAGGATAACCCACCCCGCCTCCGCCGACGCCCTCATAGACGAGGAGGACTTCGACCGCAACGAGCGGCTCCCGTACTGGGCCGAATTGTGGCCGAGCGCGATCGCCCTGGCCCGCCACCTCTACGAGAGAGACCTCGCCGGCACGCGGGCCATCGAGCTCGGCTGCGGGGTCGGCCTCCCCACGGTCGCGGCCCTAGCCCGCGGCGCCAGGGTCCTCGCGACCGACCACTACGAGCCAGCCCTGGATTTCGCCGCCCACAACGCCCGCGCGAACCTTGGCCGCGAACCCGAGACCGCCCTGCTGGATTGGCGCACGCCAGAGATCGGAGGCCTCGGTACCTTCGAGTTGGTGCTCGGCGCCGACCTGCTCTACGAGCGCCCGAACGCCGTGGCGCTGGCCGACCTCGTCCCCAGATTACTCGCCCCGAACGGCGAAATCGTCTTCGCCGACCCCCGCCGCGACACCGCCCCGATGTTTCTCGAGATGATGGAGGAGAGAGGGTTCGAGCTCGACACGCGGGAGACGACGGTGGAGCAGGCCGGACGAGCGGTGAGGGTCTCGCTGCACCGGCTGCGGTGGCGGTAGACCGGGTGCGGGATCGGGCGACCTCTGCTGCTATACTTCCGTTCTAGTGCTTCTGGATTCGTTAAACCCGACCCAGCTTGACGCCGTAGAGCACACAGAAGGGCCGCTTCTCATCCTCGCCGGGGCCGGAAGCGGGAAGACCCGCGTGCTCACGCATCGCGTCGCCTACCTGATCGACCAGGGGCTTGCGGCCCCCGAGGAGGTCCTGGCGATTACCTTCACCAACAAGGCAGCCCGCGAGATGAAAGACCGGGTCGCGCTCCTCGTTGGCCCCGACTCCAGAAGGATGTGGGTCTCCACCTTCCACGCCTTCTGCGCGCGTATCCTGCGGGTGCACGCCGAGAAGCTCGGGTACAAGAGGGAGTTCACGATCTACGACGGCGCGGACCAGGTCAGGCTCGTCAAGCGGTGCATCGTCGAGCTCGGCAAGGACCCCAAACGCTTCAACCCACGCTCGTTCCAGGCCCAGATCAGCTCGGCCAAGAACGTCCTTATGGCCCCCGACGATTTCTTGCGCAACACAGAGGGCTACATCGCCGAGAATGTCGCCGAGGTCTACGACCTCTACCAGAGGCGCCTCTACGAGAACAACGCGATGGACTTCGACGACCTTATCATGCAAGCCGTAGCCCTCCTCGAGCTCTTCCCTGACGTCCGCGAACGCTACCAGACGCGCTTCAAGTACCTCCACGTTGACGAGTACCAGGACACCAACCACGCCCAGTACCGCCTCGTCAACATCCTCGCCGCGGCACATCGTAACTTATGCGTCGTTGGGGACGACGATCAGTGCCTCATCGAGGGCACGCCGGTGGCGATGGCCGACGGCTCGACCAAGCCGATAGAGCGAATCGCGGTGGGGGATGAGGTGCTCTCTGGCTACGGCAGCGGCGACTTCCGCCCCGCTCGTGTGACGGGCGTCTCCCGGTCGCGCAAGCCCGAGGGCGTGAAGATCACGACCAGGGGCGGGCGGCAGCTCGTCTCGACCCCTGAGCACGTCCACTTCGCGGGTTACAAGCTCGGGCTGACGCCACAGATGCACATGACGTACCTCATGAGGAGGAAAGATAAGGGCTTCCGCGTCGGCACCTCGCGCACGTACACCAACGGGCAGGTGAGACCGGTCGTGGGCTTCATGCAGCGCTCTCGTCAAGAGCACGCCGACGCGACGTGGGTGGTCTCCACGCACGAGACAGAGGGTGAGGCCCGCGCGGCCGAGACGACCTTGTCCTTGCGCTACGGGCTACCGACGCTGCCCTTCGTGGCGCGTGCGGGGTCGGAGAACGGCCTCGTGGCGAACCAGGCCCTGATCGACCGCGTCTTCTCGGAGGTCGGGTGCGAGGAGGGCGGGCGCCGGCTGCTGGCCGATTCGGGGTTGAGGCCGGACGGCCCCCACTACATACCCCAGAGCTATACGGGACGCCGCCGGAACCTGGTGGTGACGCTGTGCGGAGACCGGAGGGGCAGGACCGCGATGCACCAACTCTCGATGGTCGGGCGCGACGACGAGGGGCGCGAAGCCTTGGAGAGCATAGGCTTGAGCGTCCGGGCTGCGAAGCAAGGCTCCTCGAGCTGGCGCTACGAGTCCTGCTTCAAGGACTACGGCGCGGCGATGCAGGTCGTGGAGCGGATACGTACGGTCCTCGACGTATCCTTGCAGAGGGTGGCGCGCCTCGGCACCGATGGAGGCGACGTCGTCGAAGGAAAGTCCCTGCCTTTCGTCCCGGCCTCCGCCGTAAGGTCCGGGATGGCGATGTTCGCGGCGGGTGGGGGCTACGACGTCGTCGAGAGCGTGGAGCGGGTGGTTCTGGATCGGCCGGTCTACGACATCGACGTCGAGGGGACGCACAACTTTGTCGCGGGTGGCCTGGTAACGCACAACTCCGTTTACTCGTGGCGCGGAGCGGATATCCGGAACATTCTGGACTTCGAGCGGGATTATCCCGAGGCCAAGGTGGTGAAGCTCGAGCAGAACTACCGCTCGACGCAGACGATCCTGGACGCGGCGAACGCGGTGGTGGCGAACAACGCCTCGCGCAAGCCCAAGGCGCTCTGGACGGCGGGCGAGGAGGGGGAGCGCATCAGGGTGTTCGCCGCCTCCGACGAGTACGCGGAGGCGCGGTTCGTGGTCTCCGAGGTCGAGAGGCTCACGGAGAGGGGCGCCTCACCGCGCGACATCGCGGTCTTCTACCGGACGAACGCCCAGAGCCGGGCGTTGGAAGACGTGCTGGTGCGCGAGGGGGTGCCCTACCAGGTAGTGGGCGGGGTCAAATTCTACGAGCGGGCCGAGATCAAAGACGCCATGGCCTACCTCTCCGTGATCTCCAACCCCGACGACTCGGTCTCTCTGGAGCGGATTATCAACGTGCCAAAGCGGGGGTTGGGCAACACCTCGGTGGCGAGGCTTCAGGACCACGCGCGCAGGAGCGGCCTCTCGCTCTACGAGGCGCTCGCCGAGGCGCAGGAAGTTGACCTGACGGGGGCGGCGAAGAAGGCCTGCCGGGCGGTCCGCGACCTGTTCGAGGGTCTGCGGGTGGCGTCGAGGGAGGTGCCGCCGGCGGAGTTGATAGGGGCGGTCCTCGACGAGTCGGGGTACAAGAGGGAGCTGGAAGCCGAGGACACCGTCGAGGCCGAGTCGCGTCTGGAGAACCTGGAGGAGCTCATAAACGCCGCGAGGGAGTACGAGCGCGTCGAACCCGAGCCGACGCTCGGGGGCTTTTTGCAGGAGCAGGCCCTGTACTCCGAGGCGGACTCGCTCGCCTCAGGGACCGGCAGCGTCACGTTGATGACGCTCCACAACGCCAAGGGCCTCGAGTTCGAGCACGTCTTCGTCGTCGGGATGGAGGAGGGGACCTTCCCGCACGCCCGCTCGCTCGACGAGCACAACCTGGAGGAGGAGCGGAGGCTCGCCTACGTGGGCATCACGCGCGCGAGGGAGACGCTCACCCTCACCTACGCCAAGCTGCGCTCCAGCTGGGGCGAGCGCGAGTACAGGATGCCCTCGCGCTTCCTCTCGGAGATCCCGGACCAGTACAAGTCAGGCACGTTGCCTGGCGGCTTCTCTGGCCGCGGAGGTTGGGGCCTCGCCCTGTCCGGTCGAGGTAGGGGCGAGCCGGAGAGGGCCGCGTCGGATGCCGCGGCCTTTAGGGCGGGGGAGAGGGTCAGGCACGCCAAGTTCGGGGTCGGGGAGGTCGTCGAGGCGGGTTCCGGCAGGGTAGTCGTCAGGTTCGGGACCGAGGAGAGGACCTTCGTCCCCGAGATAGCGCCCTTAAGCAAGGCTTGACCAACATGCGCCTGCACAATGGAGTCTGCTGCGCGTTTAGCGCCCCGCCCCTACGCACCCGGGTGTATGCGGGCGAGAAGATAGCCGCCCCTTAGGAGACGGCTATCGCGTACTGTCCGCTGGAAGACTGTTGACCTTTCTGGACG
>JADDPU010000460.1 GCA_016781725.1 Rubrobacter sp.
CCACGACCTCGTCAAGCTGCACGGGATAGGCGAGGCGAAGGCATGCATAATACTGGCCGCCGTGGAGTTCGGGAAGCGGTTGGGGCGGGTTCGCAACCCAGGACGCCCCGTGATATCCTCTCCAGCGGACGTTGACGGGCTTTTGAGGGGACGCATCGCTAACCTTGATCGGGAGAACTTCGTCGCCGTGCTCTTGAACACGAAGAACGAGGTTATAGAGTTCCCGACGATCTCCGTTGGCACGCTCTCGTCGTCCTTGGTCCATCCCAGGGAGGTCTTCAAGCCGGCGATCCGGGCGAGCGCGGCCGGTGTGATCTTGGCGCACAACCATCCCAGTGGTAAGGTTGGGCCGAGCCGCGAGGACCGCGAGGTAACCAGGAGGCTGTTGGACGCAGCGGAAATAATCGGGATCGAGGTTCTCGATCACGTGATCTTGGGCGATGGGTATTTTAGTATGAAGGAGCACGGGATGCTCTAGCCGCCGCGGCGGTGTGGAGCGGTTGATCACGGACGGATGGGGCAGGTATGTTTGGAGGACTCTTCGGGCGGGACGTCGCGATAGACCTTGGCACGGCGAACACCCTCGTGTTCGTCAAGGGGCAGGGGATCGTGCTTTCAGAGCCCTCGGTGGTTGCCATAGACAACAAGGCGGACAAGGTAGTGGCGGTCGGCTCGACGGCCAAGCGGATGCTCGGGCGCACGCCGGGCAACATAGTCGCGATGCGGCCCTTGAAGGATGGGGTGATCGCGGACTTCGAGGTCACGGAGAAGATGCTGGCCTACTTTATCCGCAAGGTCCAGCCGCAGCGCCGGATCTTCCGCTCCCTCGTCGGGCCGCGCGTCGTCGTGTGCGTGCCTTCGGGCGTTACCGGGGTCGAGCTTAGGGCTGTGAAGGAGGCGACCGAGTCGGCCGGGGCGAGGCAGGCCTACACCATCGAGGAGCCACTGGCCGCGGCCATAGGTGCCGGGTTGCCGGTGAACGAGGCCCAGGGGTCCATGATCGTGGACGTCGGCGGCGGGACGAGCGAGGTCGCGGTGATCTCCCTGGGCGGCATCGTTACCAAGTCTTCGATCCGCATCGCCGGCGACGACATAGACGATGCGATCTCCACCTACATCCAGAAGGAGTACAAGCTCGCCATCGGCACCCAGACCGCCGAGCAGCTCAAGATCGAGCTAGGGAGCGCCTTCAGGCTCGAAGAGGAGGAGTCGGCCGAGATAAGGGGCCGCGACCTCGTTACGGGCCTGCCAAAGACCATAGTCATAACTAGCGAGGAGGTCAGGGAGGCCATAAGCGTGCCCGTCGACGCGATCGTCGCCGCGGTGCGCGACACGCTTGACCGCACGCCCCCTGAGCTCGCCTCGGACATCATGGACCGGGGCATGGTCCTCGCCGGCGGCGGGGCGCTTCTCAGGCACCTCGACGAGCGCCTCAGGCGCGAGACAGGCATCCCGGTGCACGTCGGCGACGACGCCCTGATGTGCGTCGCCATCGGCAGCGGCCGCTCCCTGGAGGAGATAGACTTCTACCGCAGCGCCCTCTCCTCGGCCTAGAGAGGGCGACGTGGGCCGCAGAAAGTCCAGCGCCGCGAGCGGCCTCGCTGCCCTCTTTATCCTCTGCGTGGCGAGCCTCGCCCTCTTTACCGTCTACGTGAAGGAGGGCGACTGCGGCCGGGGCGGGGAGTGCGGGCCCCTGCACACGGTACAGCTCGGCGCCGCCGAGGTGTTGATGCCGGTGCGCAGCCTGGTCGCCGCCGTCTTCGAGCCCGTGCGGGAGACCGCGGAGAGGGTCAGGAACGCCTTCGACAACGGCGAGGAGGAGCGCCTGCGCAACCGGTTGCAGGAGACCGAGGCATTGGCCGCGCAGGCTTCGCGGCTGGAACGCGAGAACGCGCGGCTGCGCGAGCTGCTCGAGGGCGAGAGGTACTCCTACGAGTACGGGCCGCTGGCGCGGGTAGTGGCGCCGGTGGGCGACCAGTTCACCGAGAGGATCGTCATAAACGTAGGCACCGAGGACGGGGTCGAGCCGAACAAGCCGGTGGTTATCGGGGAGAACACGCTGGTCGGGCGCACCACCGAGGTCTCCAGGCACACGGCCCAGGTCATGCTGGTCACGGACCAGATCTTTAAAGCCGGGGTCAGGATCATCCCGCCGGCCAAGTTCGACCCGGCCTCGGGCGAGGTCGAGCCGGCGGTCGTCGCCGAGGACGTCCCCTACGGCCAGGGCTTGCTCGAGACGAACCTCGAGGGGTACCTCGGGGTGAGCTACGTGAACATGGGCGCCAGGGCTGAGGAGGGCGACTACGTGGTGACCAGCGGCAGGGCGGGGGACAAGGAGCTGTTGTTCCCGCCAGGGCTCTACGTGGGGACCGTCGAGTCGTCGAGCTCCCAGGACACGAATCAGTTCAAGACGATTGTAGTGGACCCGGCCTTGAACCCCGACGACCTCGAAGAGGTGAGGGTAATAGTCGACTGGGCCGGAAGGGAGGGGTGAGGGGGGCCCGTGGAGCAGGCCTCCGTCGTGCGGGCCGCGATCGTCGTGGCGCTCGCCGCGCTGCTTGAGGCGGTCCTCGGCCCTTACCTTACCTTCGACTTCTTCTCGCCGAAGCTCACCCTGATCGCGGTAGTCTTCGCGGTCTTCCAGCTGCGGGACCTGCAGGCTGTGCTGCTCGGTTTTTTCGGGGGCATACTCCTTGACGCCCTCGGCAGCAACCTCTTCGGGGTCGGGGCCCTCGGGGGCCTGCTCGCCGGCACGCTCGCGGCCCGCGCCGGCGCCGTCAGGCGCAAGGGGACGGAGAGGGTAGTGCTGGCCCAGGCGGCCGGGCTGGCGGTCGCCGCGTACGACGCGATGGGCCTGGTGGCCCGCTGGCTGGCCGGGTTCGGCGTTCCGGCGCTCGACGAGTACGCGGTCGGGGGAGTATTGCCGGATGTCGCGCTAAACGCCCTGCTGGCGTACCTGGCCGGCGGGTGGCTGTTGAAGATCGTGACCCCGAAGGCCCGTAACTGGGAAGGACGATGAGCGCCATCTAGCTGTCGGCATCATCGCTTCTGGGATGCCGCAGAGCATCCCCGGGGCTCCCGCGCGGATCTCGCCGGGCGCCCGAAGGTTCGAAGGAGTCCCTTTCGCGCTGGTCGATGCATGAGATGGGGGTTATACTGTTCGTTCGTGGAGCGCTTTTTGAACGCCTGCCAGAGCCTGATAAATCCTAGGAGTGCGCGATGTTTGCGATCGTAAAGAGCGGTGGAAAACAGTACAGGGTCGCCGAGGGCCAAGAGCTCGTCGTCGACCGCGTCAAGGGCGAGGTCGGGGACTCGGTGGAGTTGCCTGTGGGGTTCTCCGTCGACTCGGACGGGTTCGACCTCGGTGAGAGGACTGCGAGGGTCGAGATCCTCGAGCACCTGCGGGGTGACAAGATCCACATCTACAAGTACAAGCCGAAAAAGGACCACAGGAAAAAGACCGGGCACCGGCAGGAGCTGACCCGGATAAAGGTGTTGGAGGTGTCTGATGGCTCATAAAAAGGGCGGGGGCTCTTCGCGCAACGGGCGCGACTCGGCCGGAAAGAGGCTAGGCGTCAAGGCGTACGGTGGCCAGGTCGTAACCGCCGGCAGCATCATAGTTCGCCAGCGCGGCTCGAAGGTGCGCGCCGGGCAGAACGTGGGCAAGGGGTCAGACGACACCCTCTTCGCCAGGGCGGACGGCCGGGTGAGCTTCGACCGCTCGCGCGGGAAGAGCGTTGTGAGCGTGGTCGCCGAGCCCGTACTCGAGGAGGCCACGGCCTGACAACCGCGCGCTCGGGGGGTCTCTAGCCCCGTTGCAGTTCGTAGATGAAGCCCGCTTCCTCGTCCGCGGAGGTCGCGGAGGCGACGGTAGCGTCTCTTTCAACCGCGAGAAGTACAAGCCGCGCGGTGGACCTGACGGGGGCCGCGGCGGCGACGGCGGGTCCGTGATCCTGCGCGCCACCGAAGACCTCCAGACCCTCGAACCCTACGCCTACCGGAAGCTCGTGAAGGCCGACCGCGGCAGGCACGGCTCGGGCAACAACCGCGCCGGGGAGCGTGGGGGGGACACCCTGCTCGAGGTCCCCGTCGGTACCCTCGTCTACGACGAGGACGGCCTGCTCGCGGACCTCTCGGAGCCAGGAGAGACGTTCGTCGTGGCCCAGGGGGGCGAGGGAGGGCGTGGTAACGGCTCGTTCGCGACCTCCACCCGACGGGCGCCGGCGTTCCGCGAGAGGGGCCTGCCTGGCGAGGAGCGCGAGGTCCGGCTAGAGCTCAGGGTGCTCTCCGACGTGGGGCTCGTGGGCCTGCCGAACGCTGGCAAGTCCTCGCTGCTGCGCGCCCTCAGCGCCGCCCGGCCCAGGGTGGGCGCCTATCCCTTCACGACGCTCTCACCCCAGCTCGGGGTAGTAGATGAGAGGGTGTACAGGGAACCGTTCGTGGTAGCGGATATACCGGGGCTTATCTCCGGCGCCAGCGAGGGCCGAGGGCTCGGCAACCGCTTCCTGCGGCACGTGGCCCGGGCGCGGCTGCTTGCGCTTGTACTCGATGCGAGCGAGGATCCCGAGGGGGCCGAGGGTACGCTGCGGGCCGAGCTCCACGCAGCGGGGCTCTCGGGAAAGCCGACGCTCACCGTCCTGAACAAGATCGACCTGTTGGACCAAGAGCTGCGGGCGTACCTGCGCGAGGCTTTCCCGGAAGCCTTCCAGGTATCTGCGGAGACGGGCGAGGGGGTCCTCGGGCTGCGCGACCGCTTCGAGCAGAAGCTGCGCGAGATGGGGGAGCCCGCCGTACCGGAGGTAAACGAGCGGGAGCATCGGGTCTTCCGCCCGACCTGGAGGGGGATGCGCGTGGGGCGCGAGGACGGGGCCTACGTGGTCTCGGGCGAGGCCGTAGAGCGGCTCGCGCTCAAGACCGACTGGGGGAACCAGGAGGGTGTGGAGCGCTTCCAACGCGAGCTCGAGAAGATCGGGGCCGTGGACGCGCTGCGGCGGGCAGGAGCCGAGCCGGGTGACGAGGTCAGGATCGGCGAGACGGCTTTCGATTTCCGGTGAGGTGGCTTTGAGAGTAGGGATCTTCGGCGGGACCTTCGACCCCGTACACCAGGGGCACATGATCGTGGCCGAGCAGGTCATGAACGAGCTGCACCTGGAGCACGTAGTCTTCGTGCCCGGTGGCATTCCGCCCCACAAGGAGGCCTCGAGCGTCAGGGCGAACGCCGAGGACCGCTTCGCTATGGTCGAGGCCGCCGTGGCGGGCAACCGTCGCTTCTCGGTCGATAGGGTGGAGGTGGACGCCGGCCGGCCGATGCACAGCGTGGAGACGGTGGGCATCTTCAAGGAACGCTCGCCAGAGGACGAGTGGTTCTTTATTACGGGGGCGGATGAGGTGTCGAACTTGCTGGCGTGGAAAGAACCGGACCGGTTGCTAGAGCAGGTAGTCATGGTGGCGGCGACGCGCCCGGGGTATGACCTCTCGAAGCTGGACCACCTGGAGGCGGCTCTGAGGAACTTCGACCGCATCTTCCCCGTAGAGTGTACGCGGGTGGATATCTCGGCGACGGGGATACGCCGTAGGATGTTGCAGGGCAAGAGTATCCGGTACCTGGTGCCGGAGGGGGTGTACGCGATCATCGAGCAGAGGGAGCTTTATGCGGGAGACAGAAAACGCGCGGAGGGAGGGCGCTTGAGGGAGGGGAGCCTGTGAGGCCTGACGAGTCGGTAGTTCGGCGGGAGAGTTTCGGTACGGAGGGCGAGGCGCTTACCCGCGAGATGGCCGTCACGGCGGCCCGCGCGGCGAGCGAGATGTTCGCCAAAGACGTGACGATAGTGGACCTGAGGGGACTCGTCTCCTACGCTGACTACTTCGTCATAGCCAGCGCCGAGACCGAGCGCCAGACCCGGCGCGTGGCCGAAGAGGTCATAGAGACGATGATAGAGAAGGGCCACCGCCCGCGTACCAAGCGCCTGGACGAGGGGACGGCCTGGATCAGCCTCGACTTCCTCGACGTCGTAGTGCACATCTTCACCGATGAGGCCCGCGACTACTACCGCCTCGAGTCACTCTGGCGCGCCGCCCCCCAGGAGCACTGGGAGGAGTAACCGGCAAACCCCCTGGTGACGGGTCGATGCCCCTCGACAGGGCGCACACGCTCTGACCTCAGACAGATCCTCCGAAATATCGAGTGCCTGAACCGGAGAGAGCGGCTGCCCAGTGCCGGCGGTCATGTACCCGTTGCTGCCCGGTTGTGTCCCGCCGAAGTCGGGGTTCTTTACGGTCCATTTGCGGCATCATACGCCACCGTCTTTGGCGCCTCGTAAAACCCTCTACAGTAGAGAGTTGCGCGTGGTGTGCAGGATGGTAGCGTTGAGAATAAGGAACTGGTGCCCTTCTCGGGGTAGATGGGGAAAGGAGGAGTCGGGCACCAGGGACTCCATTCATATAGCATCCAACCGCGCCCGCCAACCCATTTCGCCGCTAGTCGGCACAGAATGGCCCGAAGTGTGTAGGATAATGGGACCAGGTTATGCCAGACGTTGCG
>JADDPU010000559.1 GCA_016781725.1 Rubrobacter sp.
CCAAATAGCCACGGCCTTGCTGGGAAAGCAGCGGTTAGAGAACGAGATGATGAGGGGGCCGCCGACCCTCAGGACTCGGCCGACCTCGCGCAGCACCTCGATGGGCCGGGTCAGGTAGTCGATGGAGACGCAGATGCCGCAGCCGTCGAACTCCCCATCCCCGAACGGCAGGCGCGGGCTGGTGTTCAAGTTCTGGACCACGTAGGCGTCGAGACGCTCGTTGCGGCGCAGCTCTACCTCGTTCAGACCGAGCCCGGTCACGCGTTGGTACTCGATCTCGGGCGGCAGGTGGCTGATCCAGCTGCTCATCAGATCCAGTATCTCGCCACCCGGCGGGAAGAACTCGCGGTAGAGCTGGGTGACGGCTGCTATGGCCCGGTCGTCTATGTGGGTGACGAGCCGGGGCGTCCGGTAGAACTCCTCGTCCGGCGTCTCGTCGTAACGCCTGAAGGCTTCCTCTGGAATCTGCGACACCCGCCCGACCTCTCTCAGGATCTTATAACCGACCTCAAATTATGCGGGTTCGTACCGCCTATCTGTGATTCCGCGTACCCCGCCGTCTCACCTCACAGGACGCTGCGGGTATGGTGTACCCTGCGGCCCATGCGAGAGGTTCGTACGGGCAGGCACTTCACGGTGGCGGTCTTCGTGGTATGGGACGGGAAGGTCCTGTTGCACCACCACCGCAAGCTGGGGATGTGGCTGCCGCCAGGCGGTCACATAGAGCGAGACGAGCTTCCCGACGAGGCGGCCGTGCGCGAGGTCTTGGAGGAGACCGGCGTGAAGGTCGAGCTCGTCGGGGAGAGGCGGGAGGATATCGAGGACCCCGTTCAGCTCTACCGCCCCGCCGGTGTCCAGTTGGAGAACATCGGGCCCAACCACCAGCACATAGACCTGATCTACTTCGCCAGACCGCGAGGCCCGGTAGAGATCCACGCAGACTACCAGGAGGACAAGGTCGGCTGGTACAGCCCCGAAGACTGGGACGCGATGAGCGTCAACGCCGAGGTCCGAGGCTGGTGCGAGCGGGCGCTCCTGGTTCCCGACGTTCGCTAAGGCCCACACCTTGGCGGTGCGGAGGTCCGCCGACCCAATAGTGTCTGGGATGGGCAGATAGCAGACCGCGAGGTGGGGGGCGGGATCCAACAGCCGCGACCCTCCTCTATTCACCCTACCTCGGGAAAGTGGAACCTTCGGAACGTCGCCCCGACGCCCCTAAAAGGTCAGTACCCTGTCGGCCTCCGCCGCGAGTCTTGCCACGTCCGGTGGGGCCGCCCACCTGCCGTTGACGACCCCCGCGCTCTCCTCCGTCGCCCCACGGGCGAGCGCGCAACCCTTTCAGACGTATACGGGAACCTCGTGCTCTTTGAGCTTGCTCAACAGCTCGCGCGCGGGAGGCACCCCGACGCCCTCCAAGAGTTGAGCGTTGTCTCCGATAACCAGGTCCGTAGCTTCCCCCACGAGAACCACGGATACGTCCTGGCCGACCTCGAGGGAGCCGTTGGCCGCGATGTGCAACGGGACTGAAGCGAGGGTCGGGTCATTCATTCCCTTGCTGACTATGTACAGCAACCTCATCTTCTCCTCCTTCCCACCAAGAGAACCGGCAAGGGCCAAGGTTTCCAACACAAGATCATGATGCCACCCCGCGCAGTCCCGTGCACCCTAGAACGGTCTATCGCGCGAGTGGGGGAAAGGGGAGTTATGCGAGGCGATCTTTGCGCCAGGCT
>JADDPU010000569.1:0-3156 GCA_016781725.1 Rubrobacter sp.
AGTAGGGGTAACGCCTTGACGGGGTGGCGCCCGATGTTTTAGCATCCACGCCTAGCGCGAACTCGCATCGAGAGCGGTGGAGGGAACTGGCCCCGTGAAACCGCGGCAACCGGCGGCGGCACTAGTGCAGGCCGCGAGGTGCCAAGTCCAGCAGTACGGTCATCACCGTGCTGGAAGATGTGGGGAGAGGTGGGCAGCCTCTTCTACGAGCGGGTTGCGCGACCGGCCGAAGGCCAGAGGCGTAGAACCCGACGATAGAGAAGGAGGCTGCATTACTACCGAGTATGACACTAGACCCGGGGGCCGGCGCTAGAGGAGCCCCGGCCCGGCCCGTCAGAGCCCACCATTCTATAGGCTCCTTCGAGCCCGAACTTGGCGGCGCGCTGCCGGAGGTCACCCTCGCCTACGAGACCTGGGGCGAGCTGAGCGAGGCCGCCGACAACGCAGTGCTGTTGGCCCACGCCCTCACCGGCGACTCGCACGCCGCCGGAGGCCCTTCCGAGGGCTACAGGCGCGGCGGCTGGTGGCATCCCATGGTCGGCCCTGGGCTACCCGTGGACACCCAGAAGTACTTTGTAGTGTGCTCGAACGTCCTCGGCGGCTGCTCCGGCAGCACGGGGCCCGCCTCTGTGGAGCCGGGGACCGGGCGTCCCTACGGGATGCGCTTCCCCGTCATCACCATCAGGGACATGGTCAGGGCGCAGAGACGGCTGCTCGACGACCTCGGGGTGAGGCGGCTCGCGCTCGTCATCGGGGGCTCCATAGGCGGGCAGCAGACGCTCGAGTGGGCGGTCGAGTACCCAGACTTCGTGGAGAAGGCCGTCCCGATAGCCGCGACCGGGGCCTTAGGTCCGCAGGGGCTGGGGATGAGCGAGATCGGGCGCCGCGCCATCATGGCCGACCCGGATTGGCAGGAGGGAGACTACTACGGCACCGGCAAAAGACCAGACGCGGGCCTCGCCATCGCCAGGATGGCCGGGATGATGACCTACCAGAGCGCGCCCGGGCAGTGGGAGAGGTTCGGCCGCAGGCCAGCCGGCCGCCCCGCGCTCCACCGCGAGTTCGGCGGGAGGTTCGAGATAGAGAGCTACCTGCACTACCAGGGGCGCGAGCTGACGCAGCGCTTCGACGCCAACTCCTACCTCTACCTCTCCCGCGCGATGGACCTCTACGACGTGGCTGCCGGCTACGAGTCCGACCAGGAGGCGTACTCCCGGATCGAGGCCGAGGTCCTCTTCGTCGGCATCACGAGCGACTGGCTCTTCCCGCCGGGAGAGGTGCGCGCCTCGGCGGAGAGGGCGCAAAGGGCCGGGGCTGAGGCTGGCTACGCGGAGATCGACACTTTGAGCGGGCACGACGCCTTCCTGAAGGACTGGACAGAGCTAACAGATACGATAAAACCGTTCATTACCGGAGCCTGAAGCCTGATACCTGACGGCTGAAGCCTCTCGACCGAAGGGAGAGAAAATGACTGACACCGCAGACCAGAAGATACAGGAGCGCGAGTACGGGTTCGACACCCTGGCGCTTCACGCGGGGCAGGAGGTAGACTCGGCGACGACGGCGCGGGCAGTACCTATCTACCAGTCCACCTCCTACGTCTTCCGCGACACCAACCACGCGGCCAACCTGTTCGCCTTGGCCGAAGAGGGCAACATCTACACCCGGATCATGAACCCCACCACCGACGTCTTCGAGAAGCGGGTAGCCGCCCTCGAGAAGGGCGTGGGGGCTCTTGCGACAGCCTCGGGGCAGGCGGCCGAGACGCTCGCCATCCTGAACGTCGCGGGGGCCGGGGACGAGATCGTCTCCTCGGCCGGCCTCTACGGCGGCACCTACAACCTCTTCCACTACACGCTGCCGAAGATCGGCATAGACGTGAAGTTCGTCGAGGGGAACGACCCCGAGGCCTTCCGCGCCGCCATAACGGAGAAGACCAAGGCCGTTTTCTCGGAGACGGTCGGGAACCCGCAGCTGAACACCTTGAATATCGAGGGCATCGCGGCGGCGGCCCACGAGGAGGGCGTCCCGCTCATCTTGGACAACACCCTCCCCTCGCCATACCTCGTGAACCCGCTCGCCCACGGGGCAGACGTCGTGATCCACTCGGCGACAAAGTTTATCGGGGGACACGGGACCACTATCGGTGGCGTCATCGTCGACGGCGGGCGCTTCCCCTGGGACAACGGACGCTTCCCCGGCTTTACGGAGCCCGACCCCTCCTACCACGGGCTGGAGATCTACCCGACCTTAGGCGAGCTCTCCTTTATTCTGAAGGCCCGCATCCAGATGCTCAGGGACTACGGCCCGGCCATCTCGCCCTTCAACAGCTTCCTGTTGTTGCAGGGTCTCGAGACGCTCCCGCTGCGCATGGAGCGCCACTCCCGGAACGCCCAGGCCGTCGCCGAGTTCCTCTCGGGGCATCCTAGGGTGAACTGGGTCAACTATCCCGGGCTCCCCGATCACCCGACCCACGACCTCGCGGCCAAGTACCACCGCGAGGGGCTCTACGGCGCGATCTTGGGCTTCGGCATAGACGGAGGCTTCGAGGCCGGCAAGAGGTTTATCGACAGGCTCCAGCTGCACAGCCTGCTCGCGAACGTCGGGGATGCGAAGAGCCTCGTCATCCACCCGGCCTCGACGACCCACTCCCAGCTCTCGGTCGACGAGCAGAAGTCCACGGGGGTCACCCCTGACTACGTCCGGCTCTCGGTCGGGCTCGAGTCCATCGACGACATCCTGTACGACCTAGATCAAGCGCTGAGCGGGGCGTGAGCCCTTTGCAGAGACCTCTGGTCATAAAGTTCGGGGGCACCTCGGTCGGCGACGGCGCGCGCTTCGCGCGCGCCGCCCGGATCGCCGCCGGGGCCGCCCTCGAGCGCCCCGTGGCCGTCGTCGTCTCGGCGATGGGCGGCACCACCGACACCCTGCTGCGCCACGCCAGGATGCCGGTCGGCGAGGCGGATGGGGCCGTCGCCGAGCTCTACAGTGCGCTGGCAGCGCGTCATTTGGAGGCGGCCCGCGAGGCCGTTGCCGCGGAGCACAGGCCCGCTGTCGAGGAGCGCGTGCTCAAGTTACTCGACGAGCTGGTCGAGGCCCTCAGGGTTCCCCCCGAGAGGCCGAAGGCCCGCAGGGATAGGATCGCCGTCTACGGCG
>JADDPU010000569.1:3178-6437 GCA_016781725.1 Rubrobacter sp.
GGCCGGCGCCATACAGAGCCAGGGTAAACCCGCCGCCGTCACAGAAGACCCCATAGCCACCGACGCAAACTTCGGCGAGGCGGAGGTCGATGCGGCCGCCACGCGCGAGCGGTGCGAGCTGCACGTCCAACCGTTGCTTGACGGGGGGCTCATCGCCGTCGTGCCCGGTTACGTCGGGCGGTCGCCGCAGGGGGCTCCGACGACGCTCGGCAGGGGAGGCTCGGACCTCTCCGCGACGGTGCTCGGGCGGGCGCTCGGTTCGGAGGAGGTCTGGATCATGACAGACGTCGACGGGGTTCTGGACGCAGACCCGCGCCTGGTGCCCGGCGCCGCCCTGATGCCGCTTCTCTCCTACAGGGAGGCAGGGACCTTCGCGGGTCTCGGGGCGAAGGTGCTCCACCCGCGGACGATGGAGCCGGCCTCCGAGGCCGGTATCGACGTCTTCGTGCGCAACAGCTTCGCGCCCGAGGGGGCCGGCACCCGCGTTACCGGCTTCGAACCCGGACCCGGCGTGCGTTGTGTGGCGCTCAGGCCGCACGTGCCGGTCGAGATCCCCTGCACCGACGGCCGCGAGAGCCACGCGGCGATGGTGGTCTGCATAGGGTCGCCCGACGACGAGGACCTCGCCCGCGGCCTGCGCCGCCTGCGCGAGGCTGGCATCCCGCCGCTCCACTTCGGGATCGCCGCCGCGGGGCTGGTCTTTTTGGTCCCTGCGAGGTCTGGCGTGGATGCCTTGCGCGTCCTGCACGCCGGCCTGATCTCCCCGGCCCGAAAGCTCGCCGGCGAAGAGGTGGCGTGAGGCGTCTCGAGATAGTCCAGCTCGGCCTGGGCCACGTCGGCAGGGCCGTAGCCCAGATCGTGCTCGAAGAGCGCAAGCGCTGGCTCGAGCGCCGCAGCATCGAGGTGAGGTACCGCGCCGTCTCGGACACCTCTGGCGCGCTAGTGGGGGAGGACCTGCTCCCGCGGGCGATACGCCTCAAGGAGGACGGTGGCAAACTTTCGGAGCTCGGCGTCGAGTCCCTGGAGGACGTGCTCCGCTCGGAGCCCGCGCCGGGGTTCACGCGGGTGGTGGTGGACGTGGCCGTTCACGGCGGCACGTTCGAGCTCGACCTGCTCGGCATCGAGAACGGCTCTTATCTGGTGCTCTCGAACAAGGGCCCGCTCTCTGGGCCAACGGCCCAGTACCGGCAGCTGATGCGCATGATCCCCGGCCGGCTCTGGCACGAGGCGACCGTGGGGGCCGGCATGCCGGTCATCTCGACCATCGGGGGGCTACTCGAGACGGGCGATGAGGTGCTCGAGATCCAGGCCAGCCCGAGCGGCACTCTGGGCTTTATCATGAGCGCCGTCGAGGGGGGGCGGTCTTTCTCTGAGGCGGTAAGGGAGGCAGTCGAGCTCCACTACGCCGAGCCCGACCCCCGCGACGACCTCTCCGGGCTCGACGTGGCGCGCAAGGCCATCATCCTCGCCCGCATGATGGGGCGCGAGATCGAACCCGAGGAGATCCCCTACGAGTCCCTTGTCCCCGAAGGCCTCGCGGACGTCTCGCTGGAGGAGTTCATGGAGCGGCTGCCCGAGCACGACGAGGCTTTTGCCGCGCGCCTCCTTGCCGTCGAAAAGCACCACATGCTCCGCTACCTGGTGCGCATCCCGAAGGAGGGCTCGGTCACGGTCGGGCTCGCGGACACCCCGGTGGAGAGCCCGTTCGGCCCGATAAGCGGCCCCGAGAACGTCTTCGACTTCAGGACGCGGCGCTACTCGGATGTTACCCTCACCGTGCGCGGGCCCGGAGCGGGCCCCGAGCGCACGGCGAGCGGCGTCGTGTGGGACCTGCTCGACATCGCGCACAAGGCCGTAAGAGACGACGCGGAGGATCACTAGGATGCGAGAGGGATACACGGTAGCCGTAGTCGGGGCTGGGCTCGTTGGGGACCGCCTGGTGGCGGAGCTCAGGCGCAGGGATTTTCCGATGAGGGAGCTTCGCGTCCTCGCCAGGAGCGCCAGGCAGGCTGTCCTCGCCGGGGAAACCTTCGAGGTCGGGGTGGCCGAACCCGAGGCCTTCGAGGGCGTCGATATAGCTTTCTTCGCCGGCACCGAGGGCGAGAAGGGGGCCGCGGTCCAGCTGGCCGAGGAGGCCATCTCGCGCGGCGCCATCGTCATAGATAACGGCAGCGACTTCAGGCTGGATCCCGGGGTTCCCCTGGTCGTCCCCGAGGTGAACGCCGAGGCTCTAGGCGAGCACGAAGGGCTCATCGCCAACGCCAACTGCTCGACGATCCAGATGGTCGTCACGCTCGCGCCGCTGGCGCGCGAGTTCGGGCTGAAGAAGATCGTGGTCTCGACCTACCAGGCGGTCTCGGGGTCCGGGCGCAGCGGGGTCGACGCGCTGGAGAACGGGCGGGAGGACGTGTACCCGAAGCCCATCACCGGAAATGTTATCCCGCTTATCGGGGGGGTGGGCGAGGACGGTTACACGACCGAGGAGACGAAGATGCGGGAGGAGTCGCGCAAGATCTTAGGCCTCCCCGACCTCGAAGTCTTCGCCACGACCGTGCGTATCCCCGTCCACACCGGCCACTCAGAGAGCGTCTACGTCGAGACCGAGCGCGAGGCCACGCTCGATCAGGTGCTCGACCTCCTGCGCGAGGCCCCCGGCGTGGAGTTCTCGGGGGACGCATCCGACTTTCCGACGCCGCTCGAGGTAGCCGGAGCGCCAGGGACCCGCGTCGGGCGGGTGCGGGTGGAGGGGAACGCGATCCAGTACTGGTGCGTCGCGGACAACCTGCTCAAGGGTGCCGCGACGAACGCGGTCCAGATAGCGGAGTCGCTGGTCGGCGTCGCCCAGGCGCGGGCGTAGGGGCTCAGGCGATCGGGGTGGGGGAGGTCTCGGTCAGGGCCGCCTCCGAGGGGGACGTGCCCCAGATCCTCGCGTTCATAAACGAGCTCGCCGAGTACGAGCGCCTCTCCCACGAGGTAGTCGCTACCGAGGAGGCCCTGCGCGAGCACCTCTTCGGAGATAGACCTGTGGCAGAGGTGATGATAGCGGAGGAGGGGGGAGACCCGGCCGGCTTCGCCCTCTTCTTCCACAGCTTCTCGACCTTCCTGGGGAGACCCGGCATCTACCTCGAAGACCTGTACGTGCGGCCCGAGTTTCGCGGCAAGGGTATGGGCCGCGCCTTGCTCGTCCACCTCGCGCGGCTGGCCGCGGAGCGCGGCTGCGGCCGGCTCGAGTGGTCTGTCCTCGACTGGAACGAGCCGG
>JADDPU010000630.1 GCA_016781725.1 Rubrobacter sp.
AGGGCCTCGTAGACCTCTTCCTCGGGGACGCCCTCTATGTCGCTCCTTATAGCGGTGATGGCCGGCGGCTTGCCAGCTTTTATGAGGCCGCGCATGACGGCGAGTACCGAGGCCGCAGCGTCCCCGCGCCGCTCGCCGAAGATGTCCGTGCCC
This sequence comes from Rubrobacter sp., assembly GCA_016781725.1. Classification (GTDB taxonomy): domain Bacteria; phylum Actinomycetota; class Rubrobacteria; order Rubrobacterales; family Rubrobacteraceae; genus Rubrobacter_D. Next base: position 154 of record JADDPU010000630.1, read on the forward strand.
TGCTTGCCCATCAAAACCGGCGGGCGCGGGAAGCGGCCGAAGACCGGCACTGCGTAGTGGGCGTGGCGTAGGAGGAGACGGCCTTTTTCGAGTTGGAGGAGCTCCTCTCGCGTCGTGCCGGAGAAGGAGCGGTAGCTGGAGTTGGTGAGCTCCTCGTCACCGATGCGGCCGTAGAGGCTCGTTGCGGCGTTGCCTATCACCTCGTCGTCCACCTTGCTCCTGAACTGCTGCGCCCCGAATAGCGTGAGGTTGAGGTGCCTGCCGCGGGCGGAGATGTCGACGAGCGTGTCCTTGAGGGATGAGGTCCTCGAGTTGCCCGCCGGGGCGTACTTGTTGAGCTCGTCGACGAAGATGATGAGCTTGTCCACCCCGAGCCTGGCCGTCTCGGCGAGCTCCCAGATCCTGGAGATAACGCTCGTCACTATGAGGTCCTGCGGAACGCCCGAGAGCTGGGAGATGTCAACTACGCGCATCTCGTTGTCCTCGAACGGCCCGTCGACGCGCGGCAAATCTCCGTGCTCGACGCGGCCGTGGGCGAGCAGGCCGCCGCACTTGTTGGGGAGCACCTTGAAGCGATTGCGGACCTTGGCGATGGTCATGTGGTTGTGACCGTTCCAGGAGGAGACGTTCTTGCCGTCCTCGCGGGCCGCCTCGAAGTAGTCTTCTATCTCGTCCAGTAGCAGGTAGAAGTCCGCGGTGGTCCTGACGCCGCGGTCCCGAAGCTCCTCTATAAACCCGCGGAACTTGTCGTCCATGTCGGAAGGCTCGAAGACGTAGCCCGCGTAGGGGAGCACGTCCCCGAGCTCCCAGATCACCGGGTACACGCAAGAGTCCTCCCCGCGCGCGCTCCTCAACGTGTTCAGCTTGCGCGCCGGTATCCCTTCGGCGTGCACGATCCGCTCCCCACCCTCCATCCCGTACCGGAGGGGGGCGAAGATCTTGAGGTTCTCGAACGGCTTGACCTCGAGGCCCAACGAATCGTACATCTCTCGGTCTTCGGGCGGGAGTCCCCGCTGCCCGGCCCGCTCGTAGCGCTCGGCGAGCTCCGGGTCGTCCTCAGGGGCTTCTACCGGCTTGTCCAGAAACAGGAGATCCGCGCCCTTCACGTTGAACATCAGGGCCGCCACCTTTTTGTCCTTCACGGTCTGGAAGGTGCTCGAGATGGTAAAGAGGGCGTGGCTGGTCTTGGTCGAGAGACCGCTCATGCCCGTGATGTTCAGGTGGCCGGCCTCGGGACCGAGTAGGTAGTCGCCGTCCACGTAGAGCGGCGTGCGCTGCGGCGTGCCGTTGGTCCCGCTCTCGTTGCCGTTCTCGTGCAGGAGCATCGGGATCTTGTGCCCCGAGAAGTCCTCGGCCCCGAGGGCGAACTCGATGGCCGCGGTCGAGGCGAAAAAGACGGGGCCCGTGCGCACCGGGCGCTTGGACTTCTTGCGCTCGTCGCGGTGCTTGGTGGCCAGGACGCGGGCGCGGAAGACCAGGATCTCGGCCCGCTCTGAGAGCGCCTCCAGCGAGGGGTCGCCGTCGTAGGCGTAGAAGTCGTCCAGGAAAGACTGGAGATCCGAGTAGCGGCGGGGGTCGTCGAGGACCGCGACGGCTGTTGCGTCCTCGGCCTCGGCGGCGACTATGTGCCCGATGTCGAGGTTCTGGGCTGGTTCGGTCTCGGCGGTCCAGAAAAAGAACTCGTGGGCCGTGGCCGGGCTCTCCTCGCTGGTGACGACCCGGCCGATGGGGCCCGAGGTCAGGTCAAGAAAGTTCTCGTGGAGCATCTAGTCCCTCCCGTTCGATGCCAATTGGCGCTCCAGCCTCGCGTAGGTCCGTTCCGAGCCCTGGACGAGGGGCTTTAGGATCCTCTCGACGTAGTGGATGGGGTAGATCATGGACGGCCACCTCGGGTCGGGCTTGGCCAGCGGCGCCCGCTCCGCGAGCACCCAGCGCGAGATCTCATCCACCATCTCGGGCCCGGTGTCGCGCGGGGCCTCGATCCTCATGAGCGAGCCCAGAGCGTCGGCGCCGCGCTGCGGGGGCCAAACCCTCAAGTACCAGGAGGTGCGCCGCTCGCTCTGGTCGCGGCGCAGCTGCCAGTCGGGGACGAAGCTCGTGGTGCGCATCCCGGGTTCGAGGTCGAGTAGCATACCTACGTCCTTGCCGACGAACTCAGGGCGGGCCACGCTCTTTATGAGGCCGATCGCGCGCCGGTTGGACTCCCTGATGTCCCTGAGCTGCCCGTCCACGGCGATCCAGTCGTCCGAGTTCAGGACCCTATCGTCCCCCTCCCAGCGGCGCAGCATCCCCCCCTCGAGCCGCTCCCTGAGCGCCCTGACCCTCACGCGGGCGCTCTCCCTCATCCCCACGTAGTCCGAGGGGTCGGTGTACTCCGCGGAGTCGAGGACCAGGTGCGGGGAAGAGGGGACCTCATCGGGGGCGAGCTCGGAGAAGCCGGCGGCGAGCAACAGTTCCCAGAGCGCTTCGACCCGCGGGTCCCCGGCGCCGCGAGGCAGGATCACGGCCTGCACCACTACCGGCGGGCTCTCGAGCGGCATGCGCGAGAACCTGCGGTCGCAGCGGTTGATGATCGCGGCGGCTACCGTCGCCACGACGACCGGGACCGTCTCTATGCGCCCGATCTCGCGCGAGCTCTGCACGCCGTCGAGGAAGTAGCAGAGCCGCGAGGTCCCGTCGTGCTCTCCGAGCTCCCTCGGCCCCGGCGGCTCCTCCAAATGATGCGGCCGGCCCGGGGGCGCCTGCCCGTCTTCGTCCTCCGCGGGACGCCCGGCGAACTGCTGGGCCTCGAGATCGCAAGAGCCCGCCCCGGCGGTTACATGGATGCCTCGGCGCCCGGCGTCTTCCAGGGCCCGGCTTATCTTCGCCACAAAGTCTTCGGAAGCCTTACCCGCTAGCATAAGGGCAGTATACGCGGGCTCCCCGCCGAGGACTATCCCTCTTCGTCAGGTTCAGGTACAGGAAGCTCGAACTGCCGCTCGGCGAGGCCGACGGCGGAGCGGAAGCTTCTGCGGTCGAGCGGCGTCTCGGCGAAGGCGTCGCGGGCCATTCTTTGGACCTTCTTCGCCTCCTGCCTCTGCTCGGGGGCGTTTGGGATCTCCTTGGAGAAAGCGTAGGCGAGGTCGTCGCCGTCGGCGGAGTAGAAGTGTATGAAGATGCTCTTCTGACGGCCGAGGCCCGTCAGGGCGGCGTCGCCGCTGATTTGGGAGACGTTGAGGAGGGTCGCCGCCGACAGCGGCTCACCCTCCATCGGGTAGACGGTGAAGGCGAGGCGCACGACGGGGCCGTAGAAGGTCTTGTAGAACTCCAGCTGGCGCACTATGCGCGCCGGGCCTCGGATGCCGTCGATCTCGCCCTCCGCGGCTGCGGCCACGATGTGGCCCTCGGGGGGACGCATCGAGTCGCGCCCCTGCGTCGAGACCATACGCGCCTGCGGGCCACGCTCGCGCACCGCCCGGGCGATGCTCTGCCTGACGCGCTCCGGGAGATCGAGCCCCTTGCCGGTCTTCTCCGTCAAGAGGCGAACCGCCCGAAGAAGCTGGCGAAGTAGCTGACTGCCTCGAAGTAGTCCTCGAGCCGGATCGACTCGTTGGGGGAGTGGATGCGGCTCTCGGCGTTCGCCACGTTGCCTGTCATGATGGTCGGTATGCCGAGCTCGGTGGCGAAGAGCGAGGTAGGCCCCGAGCCGCCGATGGTCGGGAAGACCACGGCGTCCTCGCGCCCGAGCTCCCGCCACGTCTCGAGCGCGGTCTGGACGACGGGAGAGTCGACAGGCGTCTTCGCCGCCTCGACCCCGTGCAGGTCTACCACCTCTACGTCTTCGAAGCCGCGCCTTCTGAGGTGGGCCCGGATCAACTCGACGACCGGACCGGGGCTCTGGCCCGACACGAGCCTGAAGTCCATCTTCACGAACGCCTCGGAGGGGACTATGGTCTTCGAGCCCGGTCCGGTGTAGCCTGACTGTATGCCGGCGATGTTCGCCGTCGGGCGCAGGAGCATCTCGCGCAGCGCCTCCTCGCCGGTCAGTCCCCGGTCGAGCGCCTGAACCCCCCACGATGCTCGAAGGGCCCCATCGTCGAACGGGATGCGGCTTATGGCTTCGAGATCCTTCTCCGAGGGCTCGTCGGCGAGGGCGTCGAGGCCGTCCAGGGTGATCTCGCCGTTCTCGTCCTTGATGGTCCGGAGAGCTTGAATGAGGCGCCAGGCTGGGTTCGGGGCGATGCCGCCGTACATGCTGTGCAGGTCGTGGGAGGCGCCGCGGGCGCGCAGCTCGACGTAGGCCAGTCCCTTGGTGCCGCAGAAGATCATGGGCCTCCCGGCCTCGTCCTTCATCGAGCCCTCCCACAGGCAGGCGTCGGCGGCGAGGAGCGGTCCGTTCTCGCGGACGAAAGGCGCCAGGTTTGGGCTCCCGATCTCCTCCTCCCCCTCGATAAAGAACTTGAGCTTGAAGGGCAGGGGCCCGTGCTCCTCTATATATAGGCGCAGGGCCTGAATGCGGGCGAGCACATCTCCCTTGTCGTCGGCGACGCCGCGGGCGAAGAGGCTGCCGTCCCGGACCTCGGGCTCGAAAGGGTCGCTCTCCCAGAGCTCAAGCGGCTCGGGCGGCTGCACGTCGTAGTGGCCGTAGGAGAGGAGCGTTCGGCTGCCTGAGCCGATCTCGGCGTAGACCACCGGGTGCCCGTCCGTCTCCATGAGGCGGGCTTCGGCGCCTGCCTCCTCCAGCTTCGAGCGGACCCACTCCGCGCAGCCGCGGAAGGCCCCGCTCCCATCCTCCCTGGCCGAGACCGAGGGCATCCGCAAAAACTCGTTCAGCTCTAGGAGCAGCTCCTCTTTCATGTCCTCTACGCGCGAGTCGAGTCCCATCGAAAAACCTTTCCGTTTCGTCTGCGCTGAGGTTAGCACTTTCGCGCTTCGCGTGGCCCACGCTGGGGGTTGCTGTTATATTGGGATCGGAGATATGCCTGTGGAGAAGAGACTTGGTCAGGAGCCGGATCGCCGTCACGGCCGCCCCGCCCGAAAGCGCGCCGACACCTACGAGTTCTGGGCGGATATAGGGGTAGACGTCGAGAGCATGAGCCCCAAAGCCCAGGCCGTAACGGGCGTGGTGACGGGTGGTTTGATACTCCTCGCCGCGGCGCTACTCATAGCCTTCACCCAATTGTGGTGGTTGATCTTCGTGTTCGGGTGGGCGGTCTTCCCGGCGTTTGGCGTCTTCGCCCGGGGCGTCGCGGGCCTGGTCGAGACCCGGTCGGAGCCGCCGGCGGCCAACGCGAAGGAGCGCGAGCTGCTGGAAGCCTTGCAGAGGCGTGGCGAGTTGACGTCGGCCGAGGCGGCGATGGAGACCACCCTCACCGTAAACGAGGCAGACAAGATGCTCGAGGACCTGGCCGCGAAGGGTCACCTCGACGTGCGGGTGCGCGGGGGAGGGTTGTTCTACGGGCTCTGGGAGAACGGGCGGGGCGAGCTTCGTGAGGGTAGTTAGTGCTCGCGCCGGAACGCTCTCATGGTATCATTCAGGCCCCGGCTGGGGTTTCGTGTGTGAGATCGGGAGTGTAGGGTAGGCACGGGTTTATGGAAGAGCGCAGGATACCGGAGACGCTCGAGGAGGCCTACCGCCTGCGGGATACGGCCGACTCGCTGCAGGAGAGGGACTTCTACCAGGAGCAGGTCTACCAGCTAAGGCGCGAGGAGTACCGCTCGCGGGGGATAAGGACGGAGATCTCCTCCCGGCGCCGCGAGCGTCAGAGCGCCATCGAGTTCTCCCGCGAGATGTTCTTTCTTGAGGTGGTCGAGATCTCCGGCCGGAACTCGGGCCGACCGGGCGGGCGCGAGGCCCGCGCCGCCCAGCACGAGGCCCGCCGCTACGCCACCCGCCTCGACACCCACGCCTTCCTCAAGCAGCTCGCCTCGCCGCACTCGGGGGCCGTCGAGCTCTACCGGCGCAACTACCTGGAGCTCCTGAGGATGGGTAAACCCCCGGCCGAGGCCTACTACCTCTCGCGGGTCATAGGGCTGGCGGGAGAGCCGGAGTTCCGCAGGGCCATGGAGAGCGTCGGCGAGAGCGGTTACCCGACGCGGGGGCGGCTGGCCTACGCGTTGGAGCGGGCGGCGATCCAGATCCGGGACCTGCCCGGGGGCATGATCCTGATCCTCCTCACCTTCTTCGCCTCGCTCTTCGCCTTCGTCTGGGCCACCCAGACGTGGGATTCGGCCGGCGCCGGCACCATCTTCTTCGTCTCTTTGGGCCTCATCGCTGCCGGGGGGTTGATGTTGATCTCGGCCGTCTTTATCGTTAC
>JADDPU010000525.1 GCA_016781725.1 Rubrobacter sp.
GTTCACAGAACGCCCCTCCACAAGGTCCCGGATGCATCGTAGCGTACCCCGAAGGGCGTATATCTTGGTGACCCTCGGGCTTGGGATTTCCACGAGAAGGCACGTTTCGCCAGGGGCGCACTTCCGGGACCGCTAGAGGCGAAGCCCGAAGCAAGCACGAAGCTGCGTCTGCGGAGCGCGAGCTCGAGATCCTGCGCCTCGTAGCCCAGGGGATGACCGATCCCCAGGTTGCGAGTAGGCTCTACCTCAGCCCCCGCACCGTAGGCCAGCACCTGCACTCCATCTACGGAAAGCTTGGCGTCCCGTCCAGGGCGGCAGCCGCCAAAGCGGCAGTGGAGCGCTCCCTGATCTGAGAAGATTGCGCGCCGACCCCCTCCTTTTCGCTAAACTGCTTGGGGTGTAACAGAACGAGAGGGGGAACTCGTGGCCCAGAGTAGAGGCGGACGAACCATCGTGGTCTCTAACCGGGGACCGGTGACGTTCTCGCGCGGCGAGTCGGGCGAGAGGGAGCATTCCAGGGGCGCCGGGGGCCTCGTTACCGCGCTTAACGCGGTCCTCAGGCAGAGCGAGGGCGCCGTCTGGATCGCCTCGGCCCAGAGCGAGGAGGACGTCGCGGTCTCTAGAGAGTCGTCGCCCTACGAGGTCGAAGACTTGCGCGTAACGCTCGTCGAACACGACCCCGCCTCCTACGACCTCATGTACAACAAGCTCGCCAACCCGCTCCTCTGGTTCGTCCAGCACGGTCTCTACGACCTGCCCTACTCGCCTGCGCTCGGCGAGGACACGAGGAGGGCCTGGGAGGAAGGCTACGTACCCGTCAACCGCAACTTCGCCGAGGCGGTGGCCGAAACGGTAGGAGACGAAGAGTCCCCGACGGTCCTGCTCCACGACTACCAGCTCTACATGACCCCGCTCTTCGTAAGGGAGCGTCTCGGGGTGGGGGCCTTCCTCTCGCTCTTCGTGCACATCCCCTGGCCGGAGCCCGACCTCTGGCGCGTCCTGCCACACTACGCGAGGGAGGGCGTGCTCGAGAGCCTGCTCCAGGCCGACATCGTCGCCTTCCACACCCGCCGCTACGCCCGCAACTTCGTGGAGACGGCAGTCGCGACCCTCGGCGCCGAGGCCGACGTCGAGGGGGGTGTGATCCACCACGAAGGACGCGAGGTGTGGGTTAGGGCCTACCCGATCTCCATAGACCCCTCGGAGTTCGAGGAGCTCGCCCAGAGCGAGGCCGTGCTCGAACAGGAGAAATACGTCAAGGGCCTCCCCGGCAAGCTCCTCCTGCGCGTGGACCGGACGGACCTCTCGAAGAACGTAGTCCGCGGCTTTCAGGCCTACGGCCGGATGCTGGAGCGCCACCCGGAGATGGCCGGGGAGGTCACCTTCCTCGCCCAGCTCCAGCCCTCCCGCACCGACGTTCCCGAGTACGCAGCCTACATGGAGGCCGTGGGCCGTACGGCCGAGGAGATCAACCAGAGGCACGGCACGGACTCCTGGAGACCGATAGAGCTCTTCATGGAGGACAACTTCCCCCGCTCCGTCGCCGCCTACAAGAACTTCGACGCCCTGCTCGTCAACGCCGTCCGCGACGGCATGAACCTCGTCGCCAAGGAGTCGGCCGTCATCAACGAGAAGAACGGTGTGTTGGTCCTCTCCGAGAACGCCGGTGCCCACGAGGAGCTAGGGGAGCACGCCCTCACCGTCAACCCCTACGACATCGACGAGCAGGCCGACGCCATCTACCAGGCCCTC
>JADDPU010000299.1 GCA_016781725.1 Rubrobacter sp.
GAGCCGCCTCTCCTTGACCGCCGAGAGGCCCTGGCCTAGTATGGCTCGTTAGGCTGGGGATCGACAAAAAGGGACGAGGGACGGCGTCGATAGCCACTCCTATTCTGCGTGCGCACGAGAAACCGGCTTAAGATCACCTGGAGGCGGCCGCTGCCCGAAGAACAGCTCGAGACTGTCGAGAAGATGACCTCCTTCTTCGACTACATAGAGAACTTCATCCACGAGCGGGCCCAAGACCTTCGCGACGACTACACGAGCGACCTGCTGAAGATCCGGGCCGAGGACGAGAGCAACCTGAGCCTCAACGAGGTAGTCAGCATCGATTACAGCCTCTCCTTCGCAGGCCACGAGACCGCGGCGAACCTGATCCTCAACGGCCTTCGCCAGTTCCTCACACGCCCCGGGCTGTGGGAGGAGTTGCGGGAGGACCCATCCCTGATCCCGAACGCCGTCGAGGAGACTTTGAGGCGCGATACCTCCGTGGTCGCCTGGCGCCGCTCGACGACGCGCCCCGTGGAGATAGCCGGGGTGGAGGTGCCAAAAGACGCGCGGCTGATGCTGCTACTGGCCTCGGCCAACCGCGACGAGAGCGTCTTCGAGGACCCGGACGAGTTCGACGTCCGCCGCGAGAACGCGGGCAAGCACCTGGCCTTCAGCCACGGCATCCACTTCTGCCTGGGGGCGCCGCTGGCCCGCCTCGAGGCCCGCGTCGCGTTCGAGTTGCTGACGCAGAGGCTTCCGGACCTACGGCTCTCTCCGCCCGACCAGACCTTCGAGTTCGACCCGAACATGTCGTTCCGCGGCCCGAAGGAGCTGTGGGCCGGGTGGACGCCGGGCGGTGGATAGCCGACAGACGAGGGGGCCCTTCGGGCCCGCGAAGAGAGCGAGGAGCGATGCGCACACAGGTAGGAATCGTAGGCGGCGGGCCGGCCGGGACGCTGCTCTCGCACCTCTTGCACCTACGGGGTATCGAGTCGGTAGTCCTCGAGCTCCGAAGCCGCGAAGAGGTGGAGACGACTGTCCGGGCCGGTGTACTCGAAGACGGGACGGCGGAGCTCTTGCGGGAGACGGGTGTGGGGGAGAGGATGGACCGCGAGGGGGCTGTGCACGAGGGGATCGAGCTGCGCTTCGGCGGACGCGGCCACCGCATCGACATGACCGGGCTCACCGGCGGGCGCAAGATCTTCGTGTACGGCCAGCAGGAGGTGGTAAAGGACCTCTACAACGCCAGGCTGGAGGCTGGCGGGCAGATCGTCTTCCAGGCCGCGGCCACGGACCTGGCCGATCTCGAAACCTCGACCCCGAAGATACGTTTCCGCCGGAACGCCTGGCTCGACGTTGATGCCGGGGCCATCCGCTTCCGCGGGGATGCGGAGGAAGAAGAGTTGACCTGCGACTACGTAGTGGGCTGCGACGGCTTCTTCGGGCCCTGCCGGGCCGCTATTCCCGACAACGTCCGAACGGAGCACGTGCGGACGTACCCGTTCGGCTGGTTCGGTATCCTGGTCGAGGGACCGCCCGCGACGGAGGAGTTGATCTACGCCCTCCACGAGCGGGGCTTCGCGCTGGTCAGCACGCGCTCGCCGGAGATACAGCGCCTGTACTTCCAGTGCGATCCCGAAGACAGCGTCGACAACTGGCCGGACGAGAAGATCTGGGAGGAGCTGCGCGCCCGCCTCGCCACCGAGGACGGCTGGACGCTGGAGGAGGGCAGGATCTTCCAGAAGAACATAGTCGGGATGCGTAGCTTTATCTGCGAGCCGATGCAGCACGGCAGGCTCTTCCTCGCCGGGGACGCCGCCCACATCGTCCCCCCGACCGGGGCCAAGGGCATGAACCTCGCAGTGGCCGACGTCCGGGTCCTCGCCCGCGGGCTCGACGAGTTCTACTCCACCGGCCGCACCGGGTTGCTTGACTCCTACTCGCAGACGTGCCTGCGCCGCGTGTGGAAGGCGAGCCGCTTCTCCTGGTGGATGACGTCCATGCTGCACCGCTTTCATCACGAGGACGACTTCCGCTACCGCCTGCAGCTCGCCGAGCTGGACTACGTAACATCCTCGCGGGCCGCCTCGACCTCCCTGGCGGAGAACTACGTAGGCCTGCCGATGGAACCGCAAGAGGAGGGGGAATTGTCGGCCCAAAGGACGGGAGGAGCCCGATGAAGCCCGCGGCCGTGTGCGAGAAAGAGCACGCTCTCTGGATTGAAGAGTTGGAGCTCGACCAGAGAGGATGACCTTTAGGCGGCTTGCGGAGCATACAACGAGGGATGGGTCGTCGAGTGAGAGAGGAGACGGGACGTTGAGCCAGCAACCTACCACCGAGAACGCAGGTTCGCGCCGGGAGGATTCGGGGCGGCAGCCGCCTTACCTCTATCCCGACTACGTGTCCACGCGCCTCAGGGCTCCCGAGAAGCCGCTCATCATCCTCCCGAAGACCCTCTCGGACACCACGGGTCCGGCGTACGGCCGCGGCCCGGTGGGGGAGCTGGATCACGACCTGACCCGCCAGCACGCGGGCGAGCCCTTGGGGGAGAGGATCATCGTGCACGGAAGGGTGCTCGACGGCGACGGCCGCCCGGTCAGGGGCAACCTGATCGAGATCTGGCAGGCCAATTCGGCGGGCCGCTACACCCACCAAAAAGACCAACACCCAGCACCCCTCGACCCGAACTTCTCCGGGGCCGGTAGATGCCTCACCGACGGGGAGGGCCGTTACAGGTTCATCACCGTAAAGCCCGGGGCCTACCCCTGGAAGAACCACCCCAACGCCTGGCGCCCCGCGCACATACACCTCTCACTCTTCGGGGAGGCCTTCAGGAGCAGGCTCATAACCCAGATGTACTTTCCAGGGGACCCGCTCTTCGGCCAGGACCCGATCTTTCAGTCCGTCCGAGACCCCGAGGCCCAAAGACGCATGATCTCGACCTTCGACCTCGAAGCTACCGAGCCCGAATGGGCTTTGGGCTACCGCTTCGACGTCGTGCTGGAAGGCCGGGGCGCGACCCCCATGGAGAGAGCCTGATGGGCGCCGGGTACACCCCCTCCCAGACCATAGGCCCCTTCTTTCACGACGCCCTCCTGGATAGGGACCGCTCCGAGTTGGTCGCGCGGGATCATCGGTCGGCGACACAGATCAGGGGCGCGATCTACGACGGGGCCGGGGAGGTAGTGACGGACGCGATGGTAGAGATCTGGCAGGCCAATCCGGCGGGCCGCTACGACGACCCCGAAGACGACCGGGGAGACCTGCCGCTCGACGAGGATTTCACAGGCTTCGGGCGCTCGGGGACCGAGACCGGCGAGTTCTCCTTCGTTACGCTCAAGCCGGGCCCCGTCCCCGGCCCCGACGGCAGGCCCCAGGCCCCGCACGTCATGGTCTCCATTTTCGCCCGCGGCCTCCTCAGGCGCCTCGTCACCCGCCTCTACTTCCCGGACGAGCCCGATGCGAACGCCGCCGACCCCATCCTCTCGTCCATAGAAGACCCGGCGCTCAGAGACACCCTCATAGCGCGCGACGAGGGAGACGCGCTGCGCTTCGACGTCCGCCTCCAGGGCGAGAACCAGACCGCGTTCTTCGAGCTCTAGGGATGGACGGGGAGCTTTTCAGGCCGATCTTCGTCCCGGAGACCTTCCGGAATGCCGTCTCGGGGCGGGCGTGGCTGCAGGCGATGCTCGACGCGGAGGCCGCGCTGGCGCTGGCGGAGGCGCGGGCCGGCCTGATCCCCCTTGAGGCCGCCGAAGCTATCGCCTCCTGTTGCGACGCCGGCCTCTTCGACCCCGAGGAGATCGGACGCAAAGGACTCGGCGCCGGCAACCCCGTCCCGCCGCTCGTGCGCGCCCTGACCGAAGCCGTCTCGGGCCTCTCCGAGGAGGCGTCGCGCCACGTGCACAAGGGGGCCACGAGTCAGGACATCACGGATACCGCCGCGATGCTCGTCTGCCGGCGCGCGCTCGACTTGATCCTCGCCGAGACGGACGGCATCGCGGCGGCTTGCGCCCGGCTGGCCGATGAACATCGCGGCACCCTCGTGGCGGGCCGAACGCTCCTGCAGCAGGCGCTGCCCACGACCTTCGGGCTCAAGGCCGCCGTCTGGCTCGTCTCGGTCCTGGAGGCGCGGCGAAAGCTGCGCGTGGTGCGCGCCTCCGGGCTCGCCGCGCAGCTGGGTGGGGCGGCCGGGACGCTCGCCTCGTTGGGCCCCGACGGCCCTCGAGTGCTCGAAGAGTTCGCGCGGGAGCTCGACCTCGCCGAGCCCGTCTTGCCCTGGCACACCGACCGTTCCCGGATCGCGGAGGTCGGGGGTGCGCTCGCGCTTCTCGTTGGCGCGCTCGGGAAGATCTCGCTCGACGTCATCCTGATGGCCCAGACCGAGATCGGGGAGGTAGCGGAGCCCGCGGCCGCCGGCCGCGGGGGCTCCTCGACCCTACCCCACAAGCGCAACCCCGTGCTCTCGGTGACCGCCGCCGCGAGCGTCAGCAGGGTACGCGATCTCTCCCACACCCTGCAGGCCGCGATGGTCGGCGAGCACGAGCGGGCCGCGGGTGCCTGGCACGCCGAGTGGGAAGCCCTCTCCGACGCGCTCGCCCTCGCCGGCGGGGCAGCCGCCGCGGTCCGCGAGGTAACTGGAGGGTTGGAGGTCCATCCCGAGAGGATGAGGGAGAACCTGGACCGGACGGGTGGGATGTTGCTAGCCGAGAACGTCACCACGGTGGCCGCCGGGCGCCTCGGACGGCTGAAGGCGCACGACCTCGTAGAGGCCGCCTGCCAACGGGCGCTGCGCGGGGGCAAGCCGCTGCGCGAGGAGCTGCTGGAAGACGCCGAGATCAACACCGTTCTCTCCGCGGAGGAGATCGACGTCGCGCTCGACCCGGCGCGCTACCTCGGCTCGGCCGGGGAGTTCGTCGAGCGGGCTTTGAACCTTTACCGTGAGGAGGGATTCTAGATTGAACGCGAAAGGCCCGGTCGACGTGAACTACGTCCTGGAAGGACCGGAGGAAGCGCCGGTTTTGGTGCTGTCGAACTCGCTCGGCACGACGCTCGGGATGTGGGACGATCAGGCGCCAGCCCTGCGCGAGCGCTTCCGGCTGTTGCGCTACGACCACCGCGGCCACGGGGGCTCTCCCGTCCCGCCCGGGCCCTACACGATAGAGGACCTGGGAGGGGACGTGCTCGCGCTCCTCGACGGGCTGGGGATCGAGCGCGCCTCGTTCTGCGGGCTCTCCATCGGGGGGATGATCGGGATGTGGCTCGCGAGCGAGACCCCCGAGAGGTTCGAGCGGCTCGCGCTGTGCTGCACCGCGGCCCGGATCATCCCCGAGGTGTATCGGGCGCGGGCGCAGAAGGTCAGGGCCGAGGGCGTAGGCGCAATCGCCGACGCCGTCGTCGAGCGCTGGTTCACCCCTGAGTTCCGGGCGTCCCGCCCGGAGACCTATCAGTGGGCCGGGCGGATGCTGCGCGAGATCGACGCCGAGGGCTACGCCGGATGCTGCGAGGCGCTCGGGGACACGGACCTGCGCGACAGGCTCGGCCGGATAGAAGCCCCGACGCTCGTGATCTGCGCCGCCGACGACCCCGCGATCCCCCCCGAGGAAGGCGAGCTTGTCAGCGACTCGATCCCCGACGCGCGCTTTGAGGTGATCCCACACGCCGCCCACCTCGCGAACGTCGAGCAGCCCGAGGCCGTAACGCGGGCCATCCTCGGTCATCTGGAGCCCGTCGCGCGGGAGGGGCGATGAATTCGGGAGATCCCGCCCACGAGCGCGGGATGCGGGTCCGCCGCGAGGTCCTTGGCGACGAGTACGTGGACGCCGCCGTGGAGCGCACCACGCCTTTCACCGCGGACTTCCAGGACCTCATCACCCGCTACGCGTGGGGCGAGATCTGGACCCGCCCCGCCCTCGACCGCAGGACGCGTAGCTGCATCACCCTGACCGCCCTCATGGCGCGGGGGCACCTCGACGAGCTTGGGCTGCACGTCCGCGCGGCCCTGCGCAACGGCCTCACGCGGGAGGAGATCAAAGAAGTACTCCTTCAGGGGGCCATCTACTGCGGCGTGCCCGCCGCAAACGCCGCCTTCGCCGTCGCCCGCCAGGTGCTGGAGAACCTCGACGAGCACCCCGAGACCCAAGGCAACGTATCCGAGTGAAGGCCACAAGGCCGCCGAAGCCTCCCGCTGGGCCGGCCACGCCGCGAACCGGGACGCTTCCCTGGATACGCCGACGAGGGAAGGCGCAGGATAACGAAGGTGGGACCGATCTTTCCGGGCCCGAATCATGGACCGGCTCGCGCCTCCGGCGGCTCGTCCTGGGCAGCCGACGCCGGCTTAGGGTCGGAAGAGGGGTGGGCCGGTGGGAAGAGGCCGTCGCGGAAGCGCTTGGGCCCGCCGCCTGACCCACCGCTCCAGTCCTGTCGCGGCCACGAGCGGGTAGCCCCAAGAATCACGCATTTGCGTGATGCGCGGGGCCGCGCTGG
>JADDPU010000549.1 GCA_016781725.1 Rubrobacter sp.
CCCAGAACTCCCCTTCCCCGAGGGTGGGTGAATAAGGGCAAAAGAAAGGGCCGGGCAACACATCCCGGCCCTTCGAGAAGGCGGTAGGGGTAAGGTCCTCAGACGGCGGTCGTCGTGACCTTCCTCCACTTGGCCGCGGCCGTGGAAGTGTTACTGGCCACGCACACAAAGAGCGCTCCCGCCGAGTCCATGTAAATCTCGCCCTTGGTGTGTGCTCCGCTCGTGGGCTTGCCCGTAATAACGCCGGGCTTCAGCATCAACTGCGCCCTGCCCCCCTCGAACTGCCCCCCGTAGCCGGTATTGTTTCGGCCGAGTACACCTGCGCCGACGCCCTTGCCCGCTCCCACCACGCCGTCGCCCGAGGTGCCGGTGTGCTCGCCGTACACGCCAGAGTAGCCGGTCGCCGACGAGCTGCCCCACACCCCTCTCTTGCCAAGGCCCCGCACACCCGCGACCTCAGCACTCGTAGAACCCTCTCCCCTGACGCCTGTCCCGCCGGGGTTGCGCCCGAGCACACCGGCGCTGGTGCCCGTGCCGTCTCCTACGATGCCGTAGCCAGAGGTTCCGGTGTGCTGGCCGTAGACGCCAGAATATTCGGTCTTGGAGGATCGGCCCCACACGCCGGTCCCGTCGCTGTTACGCCCGAGAACACCGGCGTAGTCCGGGCCCATGCCGTCTCCCACGATGCCGTGGCCAGAGGAGTTCACGTGCTCACCGTGCACGCCGAAACCCCCGTCGAAGGAGGAGACGCCCCTGACGCCAGAGGATTTGCCCTCTCCCAGTACGCCTTCGCCGCTGCGATTACGCCCGAGGACACCGGCGGCGCCACCCTTCCCGATGCCTACGGTGCCGTGGCCTGAGGTGCCTGTGTGCTCACCATAGACGCCGGAGTGGCTGGTCCTTGAGGAGGCGCCCCAAACGCCGGTACTACCTTCCCCTTTGACCCCTGCAAGGCCGTCTGTGTTGTTGGTGACGCCCTGCACCCCTATGCCATTTGTGTTGAGGTTGCGCCCCAACACACCCGCGTGGCCGCCCTTGCCGATTCCTACGGTGCCATGGCCAGCGGTGCCCTTGTGCTCACCGTACACGCCAGAAAATGTGTCCCTGGAGGAGACGCCCCAAACGCCAGTAGGCCCTTCACCTTTCACCCCTGCTTGGCTGTCGTTGGTGGAGGTGCCCAAAACGCCCGTCCCACTAGAGGTGCCCTTCACGCCAATACCGAGGCTATTATCGTTGGAGCTTTCCACGGCACCTTTGTTGTCCCAGTTTATGGTACTGACGATACCCGTGGGCCCCGCCCGTAGCGAGTGCGTATTGACGTGGAACGCTTGGACGACTTGATCGGAGTGGTTGGCCTTGGCTTCGCGCGGGCTGAATAGCGTTCCCGCCGCCGCGGCGGCAACTGCTGCGGCCCCGGCCTTGCTGAGCAGCGACCTCCTGCTCACCCGCCCTTCGAGTACGGGCACAGGTTCCCCGTCGAGCCGTCTCTCCGAGCCTCTCATCTCGGCTACCTCGTTCTGGTGCGTTCCCGAGGCTCTCAACCCGGCTACCTCGTGACGGAGCTCAGTGTTCTCGCGCTCCAGCGCCTCAAGCCTTTGGGCCAGAGCTTCCAGGGTCAGCCCGTTACCTTGCGTGTCCATATCGCCTTCTCCCTCTCTCCTCTTTCTCGGGTTTGCTTGTGACGATCGTTTCGCCCACACAGAAGCACCCTAGCAGGCCCCTCTTAGCTGGCTCTTATCTGG
>JADDPU010000538.1:0-4267 GCA_016781725.1 Rubrobacter sp.
CGTCATCTTCCTGGCATCCAGCAGGTCATCGAGCTCCTCTTCGGAGAGGTCGGTCTTCTCGCGGGCTACCTCGCGGATGGTCTTGCCCGTCTTGTAGGCCTCCTTGGAGATCTCGGCGGCCTTGTCGTATCCGACCACGGGGGCGAGGGCCGTGGCGAGCATGAGGCCCTGCTCGACGAGCGCCGGGCCGCGGTCTGTAGCCTTGAGGCCCGCTATGGTCTGGTCGGCGAGGTTGGCTGAGGCCGAGCCCAGGATCTCTATGCTCTGGACGAGGTTGTAGGCGATCACCGGCAGCATGACGTTCAGCTCGAAGTTGCCGCTCTGGCCGGCGAGGGCTATCGTCGCGTCGTTGCCTATGACCTGGGCTGCGACCATCGCCGCGCTCTCGGCGATCACGGGGTTCACCTTGCCAGGCATGATGGAGGAGCCCGGCTGCACCTCGGGCAGCGCTATCTCCGCGAGGTTGGCGCGCGGCCCGGCCCCGAGCCAGCGGATGTCGTTGGCTATCTTCAAGAGGCTTACGGCGACGGTCTTGAGCGCGCCGCTGGTAAAGACTGCCGCGTCCATCGCGCTCTGCGCCTGGAAGTGGTTCTCCGTCTCCCTCACCTCGACGCCGAAGCGCTCGCCCAGGCGCGCGCAGACCCTGCCCGCGAACTCGGGGTGGGTGTTGACGCCGGTCCCGACCGCCGTGCCACCGAGGGCGACCTCTGCGAGGTCTTCGACCGCCTTGTTTACGCGCGCTATGCCGCGCTCGATCTGGCCCGCGTAGCCCTCGAACTCCTGCCCGAGACGGATCGGGGTCGCGTCCTGCAGGTGCGTCCTGCCGGTCTTGACGACGTCGTCGAACTCGCGCGCCTTCTCTTCGAGGGCTCCTTGCAGCTTCTCTAAGCCGGGGAGCAGGTCCTCCTTTATGGCGATGAGGGCCGAGAGGTGGGTGGCCGTCGGGATCACGTCGTTGGAGGACTGGCCCTTGTTGACGTGGTCGTTGGGGTGGACCGGGTCCTTGGAGCCGAGCTCGCCTCCCATAATCTGGATTACCCGGTTCGAGATGACCTCGTTGGCGTTCATGTTGGTCGAGGTCCCGCTGCCGGTCTGGAAGACGTCGAGCACGAAGTGGTAGTCCAACCGCCCCTCGACGACCTCCTCGGCCGCCTCCACGATGGCCTCCTTGAGCCCCTCGTCGAGCAACCCGAGCTCGTGGTTCACTACCGCCGCCTCGAGCTTTATGGCGCCGAGGGCCTGTATGAACCGCCTCTGAAAGCGGAGGTCGCTTATGGGGAAGTTGTCCAGCGCGCGGCGGGTCTGGGCGCCGTAGAGGGCGTCGCGGGGTACCTCGACCTCCCCCATCGAGTCGCGCTCTACGCGGTGTGCACTCTCCTGGCCGGTCATGTGAAGCCTCCTGTCGAAGCGGTAACGCTCGCGTCATATAATCCGTGTGCAACCCTGACGATCTCATTATACGAGAGGTGATCTCTTGGATTCTCTACAGCACGCGCTCAAGGAGTGGGCGGTGGCCGTAAGGGCCCTGGAGCGCGGGGAGACGGCCCTCGTCGTCCGCAAGGGCGGCATCAGGGAGAAGGCCTTCGCCGTGCCCCGGACGCGCTTCCTCCTCCTCCCCGGCTACGAGCACCAGCGGCCGGAGCTGCTGAAGCCGGAATACCGCCCCCTGATGGACGAGATACCGAACCTGACCGACGACGGGCCCTTGCGCTTCTCCTCATTCGTCGAGGTCGCGGGCGCCTACGAGGTCTCGGAAGCGGAGGACCTCGCGGCGCTGGACCCGTACCACATGTGGACCTCCGAATACGCCGAGAGCCGCTTCCGGTGGCGCCCTAAGAAGCCGCTGACGGTGCTGGTCTTGCGGACCTACCTGCTACCCGAGACGGTCGAGCTACCCTACAGGGAAGCGTACGGGGGGTGCAAGTCCTGGATCGAGCTGGCCGAGCCCGTCCCGGTGGAGGGTGCACGCCCAGCGCTCTCTGACGAGGGGTTCGAGGAGTTGATCTCCCCGGCCGTCGGGGTGCTGCGAAAGCTCGAACCGGCCCCGATGGGCTCTTGAGGTAAGAACGTGGGTCCCGGAGCGATAACGGTAGTCCTGATCTTCCTGCTCGTCTTCCTGAGCTGGCAGACGATCTACTCGGCCAACCGCGACCTCGCCAGGGCGAAGGCCTGGGGCGAGCTCGCCCGCAGGGCCCTGCCCTTCGGCGCGCTGCTCCTGATGGCGCTGAGCCTCTTCGTCGTCCAGACTCTCCGGGAGAACTGGGTGCTCTACGCCTGGATGGCCGTCTCCGCCGTCCTCATAGTCAGCGCGAGCCTCCTCTCCGTCTCCGCCCTGGAGCGTAGGGCCAATAAAGCCTTCCGTAGCGGCGACTTCGAGCGGGCCGCCAGGCTGTACGGGGAGTTGGTGCAGGAGAAGCCGCTGGCCCGCAATCAAGCCTTCCTCGGGGCCGCCCTCGGCGCCTCGGAGCGCTACGAGGAGTCCGTGAGCGCCTCCACGAGGGCCATAGAGCAGGACCCGCAGTACGGCCTGGCCTACTACAACCGCGCCCTGGTCCTGCAGAGGATGGGCAAGAGAGGCAGGGCGGTGAAGGACCTCAAAAAGGCGCAAGAGGCGGACCTCCCCCGCCGTTTCCGGACAGCTGTCCGGAGGATGCTCGAAGAGCTCTCGTGAGGCTTCTCTACCCGACGGTCGGTGCGCTCGTCGTCCTGGCGGTCTTGACGTTCTTGATCGGCCGCCAGAACCGCGACCTCTTGCGCGTGCGGGCCTACCGGGATTTCTTTCTGCGCCTGATCCCACCTCTCTCGACGGGCGTCTTCGTGGCAGGGCTGCCCTTCGTCCTCGACCTGGCGACCGTGGAGAATTACGGCGAGGTCCTCCTCGTCTACCTCGGCGGCGCCGCGCTACTGACGGTACTTATGACGCGTGCCGTGACCCCGGACGAGCGCCGCGCCGGGGTGGCTTTCCGCAAGGGCGAGTACGAGAAAGCGGCCGAGCTGTACGACGAGATCTCCGCCCGCCGGCCGCTCCCCCGCTACTACTCGGCCCTCGCGGCGAGCCTCGACGCCTCAGGCAAACCGAACGCCGCCCTGGAAGCCGCCGACCTGGCCGTGAAGCTCGACCCCAAGCTCGGCATCGCCTACTACAACCGCGCCTCGGCCCTAGCGGCCCTGGACGAGCGCGCCCGCGCCCGCGGCGACCTCCAGAAGGTCTTCCAGGTGGACTCCAACCGATCCCTCCGCCGCGCCGCCGCCGATGCCCTGGAGACCCTGGAGAAGGGCTAGACGACCGGAGGCTCCACCCGCACAGACTAGTCGCGATGAACGAGCATCTTGGGGGGTTGAGTTCGCGCCGCAGGGTCGACTAGCTTGCGCGCGAGGGCCGTCGGGCCGGCATGCCCGCCTCCGCCCAGATAACGTACCCCAGCAGCGACCAGGCGAGCCCGAGGACCACGATCGGGATCTCGAGGTGGACGAACGCCAGGACCCAAACTGGCAGGAGGGCCGACACGCCGATGGCCAGCGGCAGCGCCCTCCAGCGGCGAGGCAGGGTCCCCGCCCGTAAGGCGGCGACTCCCAGGAACACCAACCCTAGGAAAAGAGCGAGGGCGGCCATAGCATAGGTGACGTTAAACGGGAAGGGATTCTGCGGGCCGTCCTCCGCAAAGACGGAATACGGCACGTTGACCGCAGAGAGCGCGGCGGCCGCGTAAGCGAGCAACCCGCCTATTCTCCCTGGCAAACCGCCGCGTCCTTCCAGCCTCGAGTGTAGAGCTATCAGGCCCGCCGCGAAAAAGAGCTGGGCAACGATGAGCAACTCTCCGAGGTCCATTATCCCCAGCATGATGAGGCTGCCCTTGACCACCCACATCACCCCGCCCAGCATGGTCGCGATGCCACCCCAACGGACCAGGACCGACACAAGACCGCCTCCTATCCGGATTCTTCTATACGCTCGTGATGACACCCTGCGCCCGACGCGCTCCCCGGGCCGCTCATCCGCGCGAGCGCAGCCCGGAGGGGCCTCGTGCGCGAACCTAGAGCACCTTCTCCTGGACGTTGTCCTCCATGGCCCTGACCTCGATCCTGCCCTCGCGCACCCTGGTCTCGTAGCGCGACTGGGGGAAGACGGCAGGGCCATCTATGACCTCGCCGGTGCACAGGTCAAAGCGGGACTTGTGCCAGGGGCAGACGACGGTGTCGCCCTCGCGGTCGCCTTCCTGGAGCGGACCAGAGAAGTGGTTGCAGGTGGCGGCGATGGCGCAGACCT
>JADDPU010000538.1:4404-6439 GCA_016781725.1 Rubrobacter sp.
GACCGCGAGCGTCGCGTCGGCCGCGTTGCGCATGGCCGTCTTGTTCGTCACGATGTCAAGCCCGTCGAAGATGAGGGTCGAGGTCCAGGAGCCGACGGGGACATCCGTGAGGGCCGGGTGTAGCGGCGTCCCGAACCAGACCCCGTCGACGATGTTGCGCACGGTCGTGCCGCCCGCCTCGATGGCCTCCTGCACCCTTGGCTGCACGCCGTCGGCGATCCTGTCCAGAAACGGCACCGCGTCAATAATGCGCTGGCTGAGCGTCGCTCCCATACCCTTCCACCTTTCCGTGAGGTGACATCCCCTGCCTTACCCTACCCGGCAGTATGCCACTCTTTCCGAGGCCGGATCTCAGCGCGCGCTATCCACGGGCCTGCCTGACGCGGGGTCAGCTGCACCTTCCGTCTCTCCCGTGGCGGCGAGAAAGACGAACCAGTGCGCTAGGAGGATGTACAGGTAGAGCGTCATCGCCAGGGACGCTGCGACCGTACCGTCGTCGTTCCAGAGCAGTGGCCACTGCGCCGGGATGGACTGCAAGGCCAGCAGCAGAAAGGCAGGCCCGGCCCGGCCCCGCGCCAGGAGCAGCAGGATGCCAGGGCCGAGCAAGACCAGGTAGTTGTGCCAGGCGATCGGGGAGGCCAGCAGCGACGCCGCGACCAGCGCCCACAGCCCGGCCTCCTGGTCGTGCTGGACCTTTATAGCGGTGAGGATTACGAGCCCTATCGCTACCGCGTAGGCCACGTAGACCATCCATGGAAGCGTCGCGGCGTGCTCGGCGTACGGGTTGTCCGTGAACAGCCGGGCGGCGGCCCCTGGCAGGGAGGCGTTGTCCCAGTAGGGGCTGGCCGAGCCTTCCCTGAGTATCCCGATGTAGTCGAAGGTCGCCCCGGGTCCCGCCAGGATCACCCCGACGAGCGTGGCCGCCGCCCCCGCGGCGAGCGCGGCCCCGAAAGACCTCCACCGCCGCCGCACGAGCGGCCAGAGTAGCACAGGGAGCAGAGACGGCTTCAGGGCCACGACCAGACCCAGAGCCACACCCGAGGCCATCCACCTCTCCCGCCGGTCAGCCATCCAGGCCCCTACGAGCCCGAGAGCCAGCACCGGGTAGACCTGCCCGAGCGCCAGCGTCGAGAGCAGCGGCGACGAGAGGAGCAGCATCACCCCCCCGATGAGCGCCCAGGCCCCCCCGAGACGCACCTCTTCGGCAGTCCAGGCCAGGTACCCAACCGTCGTGACCAGCGAGATCACGACGAAGACCCGGTAGGCGGTGAGCACCTCGAGATACCCGAGCGGCGAGATGAGCACGGTCCACACCGGAGGGTTGAGGTTCACGAGCCGGGCCCCGGTGTCGTAGAGATCCTCCCCCGAGAGCAGCGCCCTCGCAGAGCGCCAGAAGCTGTCGAAGTCCGCGTGGATGTCCATGACCTGGGTCGAGATCCTCTCCAGGGTCCCACCGCCAACGCGCACGTCCATCCACAACGAGAGGGCCAAAACCCAGAACCCGACCGTCATAAAGACCGCGTCCCAGACCCTGGGGCCCCCGATCTTCCCCAAGCCTAGCCCCCTACCCGCACACGACACCGGACCATAGCCCAGGCATCATAAGCCCCCGAAAAGAAAGATTCCGAACGGACCGAAGACCGGAGGCGCACCTTACCCACCGGCGGAGAGGGGGGGATTCGAACCCCCGACGCCGGGATTACCGACGTAACGGTTTTCGAGACCGCCGCATTCAACCGCTCTGCCACCTCTCCACTCCCGAGTTTATCTACTCACCCCCAACCCTTCAACCACCCCCGGAACTCGTCCTCTATTTTGTACTTGAACCTTAGCTTCATCTACAAGTTGCGGCCACCAAGCAACTCTCCAGAGGGTTCCTCGACGATCTCCCACTTCTCATGCTGAATAGAAAATCCTGCAAATCGTTGTATTTCGGCGGCGAGAAGAGAAGCACCAGAGACCTCGTGCCTCCACCTGTATTTAATCTATAACCTAGAAACGAGTCTATATCCTAGACTTTCGCCTCGGCTTGCTA
>JADDPU010000138.1 GCA_016781725.1 Rubrobacter sp.
CTGCAAGGACGATCCGCGCCTCACGGTCCGTCTCGTGGCAGGTCAAAACCCTCTGCGCGTAGTCGTGGACAGCACCCTGCGCACGCCGCTAACCGCCGCCGTCCTCACGGATGGAGCTGCACCCGGCACAGTCCTCGCCGCGACCGATCGCGCGCCCACCGCCAAGCGCGATAAGGTTCGTGCCCTCGGTGCTAACGTATTGTGCCTACCGAGCGACGCCGGAGGACGCGTAGACTTGGTAGCTCTACTGACGGCACTGCACGACCGAGGCGTTGGCTCGGTGCTGGTAGAGGGAGGAGCTGGGATGATCACCGCTCTCCTGCGCGCCCGGCTGGTCGACCGGCTGGTCGTCTGCATCGCGCCCAAGATCCTCGGGGCCGGTACCGAGGCCGTAGGCGACCTCGGCATCCGCGAGCTCGCCCGAACCTTGATCATGACCGACACGTCGGTTACCCCTTACGGCGTCGACCTGGTAATGGACGGCCGGGTCCGGTATCCAGCCGGCCCCGCCGATGCGGTTGAAAGAGGGGAGGGCGTCGGATGCGTTACGGCATCGTGACGGCCAACCTGGGCGACTATGCCGATCCGCGCGTGGCGGTCCGCCTGGCTCGCGCGGCCGAGGCGGCCGGCTGGGAAGCCTACTTCGTGTGGGACCACCTGGGCTTCGTGCGGGGCGTGCCCTCGGGGGATCCCTGGGTTATCTTGTCCGCGGTTGCGGCCTCCACCACGCACCTGAAGCTGGGGCTTGCCGTCACCCCGCTGGCGCGACGCCGCCCGCAGGTCGTGGCCAACGCCCTGGCGAGCCTGGATCTACTAAGCGGCGGGCGCGTCGTCTTCGGGGCTGGACTCGGGGGTGACCCCGAGGAGTTCACCGCCTTCGGCGAGCCGGGGGACGCGAAGCAGCGCGCCGCGATGCTCGACGAGGGCCTCACGGTCCTGGACAGACTCTGGTCGGGCGAGGCGGTGACGCACCGCGGCTCTCACTACGCCGTCGATGGTGTCTCTCTGGCGCCGCTGCCGCTCCAGCGGCCACGCATACCGATCTGGGTCGGCGGCGAGGGTGCCCCCGCCCTGCGTCGCGCCGCCCGCTGGGACGGCTGGCTCGCCCCGGCCACGAGCCTCGACGGTACCCCGACCATGTCCAAGAGTCCTGAGCGTACCGCCGAGATGGTGGCTGAAATCCGCCGGCACCGAACCGCGACCGCTGCTTTCGACGTGGCCGTCGACGGGTACTCCGAGGCCGGCGATCCCACACTGCCACGGGCCTACGCGGAGGCCGGGGCTACCTGGTGGCTGGAGAGCATCCACGGCATGCGGGATACGCTGGATAAAGCGATGGCGCGGGTGGAAGCCGGTCCCCCGAAGGCAAAACAGAGAGCCGGACGATACTGGCATTGATGTGGGTTACGCGCGGCCGAAGCATGCCGCTCTTGCGTGCAGGAGCAACGGAGTACCAGACGAGCGGCTCATCGAACCGATGACAGTAGCGGCAGCAGAGAATTTTAAAGCCCGCGCCCACGATAAAGGAGTAGAGAATGCGCGCGATAGCCGAAGATAAGTTCCACGGGCCGACCTCCCTCCAAGACCTGCCCGTACCCGAGATCGGTGCCGACCAAGTTCTGATCCGCGTTCGCGCCGCGGGGGTCAACCCCTTCGACTGGAAGGTCGCCGACGGGGCGCTCAAGGACGAGATGGAGCAC
>JADDPU010000544.1:0-1623 GCA_016781725.1 Rubrobacter sp.
GGCAGTGCAAGCCCGTGCGGGGCGCAGGAGCCTCGCGTATACTTCCGACCGGGAACAAGGAGGGCCGACATGATCTCTACACCGACGCCGTTAGTGGACGTGCCCGAGCCCGGCTCCGCGGAGGAGCTCAGACGCTTCGCGGCGTTGCAGGAGCGTCTCGAGCCGCTGGCGCGGAAGGTGCTTTCGAACCCGCGCGCCCCCCAGACCGTCGTGGTGGTGCCGAGCCTCACGCTCGACGTGGAGGAGCTGGCCAAGGTCTCCGGCGCTCACCACTACGAGGAGCGCCTGCTTTGCATGCTGATGCTGCTCAGGCTGCCGCGCACCCACGTCGTCTACGTCACGAGCCAGCAGATCCCGACGGCGATCGTGGACTACTATCTGCACCTTCTGCCCGGCGTCCCGTTGCGCCACGCGCGCAGCCGGATGACCCTCCTCTCCTGCCACGACGCCTCCGACGTACCGCTAACGCAGAAGATCCTGGACCGCCCGCGCCTGGTGGAGCGCATCCGGGCGGCCATCGCCGACCCCGAGGCGGCGCACATGACCGTCTTCAACAGCACGGCGCTCGAGCGCACCCTCGCCGTCAGGCTTGGCATCCCCCTGTACGGCAACGACCTGCAACTCAACTACCTGGGCACCAAGAGCGGCAGCCGGGAGCTGTTCAGGGAGGCGGGGGTCCCGCTGCCCGAGGGCTTCGAGCACCTGCGCGACCGGGGGGACGTGGCCGAGGCCGTCGTCGAGCTCAAGCGGCGCAACCCGGGGCTGCGGCGGGCGGCGATAAAGCTGGACGAGGGCTTCAGCGGCGAGGGCAACGCGGTCTTCCCCTACGAGGGGGCGCCTGAGGGAAAGGACCTCGCGCGCTGGGTCAAAGATGAGCTGCCCAAGCGCATCAAGTTCGAGGCGGAGGGCGAGACCTGGGAGCGCTTCGGGCGGAAGTTCGAGGAGATGGGCGGCATCGTCGAGTGCTGGCTCGAGGGGGAGGAGGTGCGGTCCCCTTCGGTGCAGTGCCGCATCAACCCGCTCGGCGAGGCGACGGTGGTCTCCACCCACGACCAGGTTTTGGGAGGGCCTTCGGGCCAGATCTTCCTCGGCAGCACCTTCCCGGCAGACGCCGACTACAGCCGGGACATCAAGGAGGCCGGACAGAAGGTGGGCAAGGTGCTCAAGGAGCGCGGGGCCTTAGGCCGGTTCGCCATCGACTTTATCTCGGTCAGGCGCGGGCGGGAATGGGAGCACGCGGCCATCGAGATCAACCTCAGAAAAGGCGGCACTACCCACCCTTACCTGATGCTGCGCTTCCTCACCGACGGGACCTACGACCCCGACGACGGCCTGTACTGCACCCCGACCGCGAAGCCGTGCTACTACTACGCCTCGGATAACCTCAAGAGCCCGCTCTACAAGGGCCTGACCCCGGACGACCTGGTCGACATCGCGGTTGATAACGGCCTCCACTTCGACGGCGCCTCCCAGCAAGGGGTGGTGTTCCACCTGATCGGGGCCCTCTCCCAGTACGGCAAGCTCGGCACGGTCTGCATCGGCAACAGCCACGAGAACGCCCTGAAGTTCTACCAGGATACGGTCGCCGTCCTCGACCGCGAGGCGCAAAGGTAGCCCGAAAAC
>JADDPU010000544.1:1739-6382 GCA_016781725.1 Rubrobacter sp.
ACCTGCTCGGTCTACGATCCGCACCGCCTGATCCGACCCCGCTACGGCAAGTCTTACGGCCGGAGATTGCGGACGGTCTCCGCCGGAGCCTTCTTCCGGATTAGGTTCGAGCGCGTAGCGAGCCCGGTGGACTTTATCCGGAACTACTCCGGCCGCTCGATAGCCACGGTCCCCGACCAGTCGGCCACCTCGCTCTACGGGTTCGAGTTCTGCCGGGACGACTTGATCGTTTTCGGCTCCGAAGGCCACGGGCTGCCAGGGGAGGTAGTAGAAGCCTGCGACGTGCGCCTCACGATAGCGCAGCGCGGTGCCACCCAGAGCCTCAACCTGAGCGTCGCCTCGGGGATCATCCTCGCCGAATGGTTCAGACAGACCGAGCGCCCGGCTGTCTCCGAGACAAGTACCGTGCACCCGGCCTCTGGATGCGGTATACCGAAGGTGTCGAAAAGATACGAACGGAGAGATGTTAACCATGACTACTGAAGAGAGGGCGAACGGCGCCGCGAGGGAGGTCGCCACGCTGGGCGGCGGCTGCTTCTGGTGCCTCGAGGCGGTCTACGAGGAGCTTCGGGGTGTGGAGAAGGTCGAGTCGGGGTACTCGGGCGGGAGCATGCCCGACCCCACCTACCGCGAGGTCTGCAGCGGGACGACCGGGCACGCCGAGGTAGTGCAGGTCACGTTCGATCCCAGCATGGTCTCGTTCAGGGAGATCCTGGGCGTCTTCTTCACGATCCACGACCCCACGACGCTCAACCGCCAGGGCGCGGACGTCGGGACGCAGTACCGGTCGGTGATCTTCTACCACGACGAGGAGCAGCGGCGGGTGGCCGAAGAGGTGATCTCGGAGCTCGAGGCTGAGGGCCTCTGGAAGGATCCCATGGTGACCGAGGTCGTCCCGCTCGACGCCTACTACCGGGCCGAGGACTACCACCAGGGGTATTTCCGCAACAACGGTTTCCAGCCGTACTGCCAGGTAATCATCGCCCCGAAGGTGGCCAAGTTCCGCAAGCAGTACCTCGAACAGCTCAAGGCCTGAGCGCCGCGAAGAAGACCCGTAATCCCCCGCCAGGGACTTCGCGCACGACCCTTTTTGCGGGTCAGCGTTCTATACTCTCTGGTGTATAGGTCTGACGGTCCTCTCACCCGGAGTACGTCTTTGAGGAAGATCCTTCTCGCAGTGCTGCTCGCGCTCCTCGCGTGCTCCTGCGGCGCCCAGCCCGCCACCCCGGACGACGCCCGCCGCGATAAGGACGCCGGGGAAGAGGCCGCGGCAAAGACCGTCGTCGAAGAGACCACAGCCGTCGCGAGACCGGCGGAGGAGGAACCCGCAAGGCAAGCTCCCAGGACGGGGCCAAGGCCGAATCGGGACGGCGGCACCGGGCCCGAGCTACGTGATGGTTCTGCGATCAGGAACACGGCGACGAGCCCGGCCCTGGGCACCAACGGCATGGTCAGCTCCGCCCACCCGCTCGCCACGCGGGCCGGGCTCGAGGTGATGGAGAGGGGCGGCAACGCTTTCGACGCGGCCGTCGCGGTGGCGGCGGCCCTGAACGTGGTCGAGCCGATGATGAGCGGCATGGGCGGTTACGGGGCCACGGTCATCTACGACGCAAAGAGCGGGGAGACGCGTTTTCTGGAGACCGGCAGCAGGACGCCGGCGGCGCTGGATCCTTCGGTCTTCCGCCCGCCGACGCCCGGCTACCAGGAGAACCGGTGCGGCGCCAGGGTCGTCGCTACACCGGGCAACCTGAACGCCTGGGAGACCATGTGGGAGGAGCACGGCGAGCTCGGGTGGTCGCGCCTCTTCGAGCCCGCCATAGGCTACGCCGACGAGGGCTTCGTTATCGGCGAGGAGACGGCGGGTTGGATCGGCTCTGAGTACTCGGCCTTCCCCGCGCACGCCCGGGCCATCTACGGCAACGACGGCCTCCCGCTGGCGGCCGGAGAACGCCTCGTGCAAAAGGACCTGGCGGACTCCCTCAGGCTCGTGGCCGAGGAGGGCGCAGGAGCGCTCTACGGCGGCGAATTGGGCAGGGCGATGGTCTCGGAGGTGCGGCGAAACGGCGGCTTCCTGAGCGCCGGGGATCTCCAAGCCAACCGCGCCGGGTGGCGGGAGACGGTTAGCCTGGATCACAGGGGCTACGAGGTGGTAACGGCCTCCCCTCCGGCGACCTCGTGGGGCGCCCTCGTCCGGTTGGGGACGATGGGCCGGTTCGACCTCGAAGAGCTCGGGCACAACAGCACGCCGTACGTACACGCCCTGACGGAGATCTCCAAGCGGGCCTTCAGCGGGACCAGCAGGTACGCGGCCGACCCGCCGCTCGAGCGGCTGCTCTCGGAGGGGTACCTGGAGCAGGAGGCCGCGACGGTGGACTTCTCGGGGGTGGCCCCGTTCGAGCCGCCCGTCTCGTTCGACTCGGCAGCTACCTGCTCGCCCACCGGCTACACGCCGACGACCTCATCCGAGGTCTCCTCGGCCTCAGCGTCGGCGAGCGTCCAGCAACACACCACGCACTTCGTGGTGGCCGACCGGGAAGGGAACGTGGTCTCCTCGACGCAGACCCTTGGCAACGTCTTCGGGAGCAAGTTGATGCCCGAAGGGACCGGGATCTGGCTCAACGATCAGCTCGCGTGGTCCCGCTTCGAGCCTGCCGGCAACGTCTTCGACGTCTACCCCAGAGAGCAGAGCCTCTACGCGCTCTGCCCGACCATCGTTCTGCGCGACGGTAGGCCGCGCATCGCGCTCGGCACCCCGGGCGGGCGCACCATCCCGCAGACCACTACCCAGATGCTAACCAACCTCACCGATTTCGGCATGAACGTCCAGGAGGCCGTCTCGGCCCCCCGCTTCAGCTTCGTGATCCCCGACCTTCTCGGCGTCGAGGGCGGCATACCGGTCTCCGTCCGCGCCGAGCTCGAGGCGCTCGGCCACAACGTCTACGTGGACGAGTACGGCTTCGGCAACGCCCACGCCCTGACCCTCGAATACAACCGCGCGGGCGAGCCCGTCCGCTTCACGGGCGGCGCCGACCCGCGCGGCGAAGGATCCGCGGCCGGGTACTGAGCGGTGCCGGTGAACCTGACGAAGGGGCTAGATCGGGCGTGCAACCGGAGATATGGGTTCGGGGGGTAATCAAAACGCTCTCTCTGATGGAAGGAGGTCGTGTGTGACGGAACCGTTCGAGGAACGGTACCCGAGCATCACCGCGTGGGTACAGGACGGCTGGATAGAGCTCGGTCGTGACGAGTACAGCCGCTCGTTTGTCCGGGTACTAGACATCGGCGGAATGGTCTGGGAGGGAGAGACAGATTACGAGACGGTCGACGAGGCATTGTCCGAGGCGGAGGCTGCGATCTCGGCGTGGCTGCAAGAGAACGGGTAAGCTACGTCAAGCGACGCTCTAGGAAAACGGCCGGGACCCGAAGGATTCAAGACGGGTACCAACCTCCTGGATCGTAGTGCAGTTCGTACTCCTTTTCGAAGTCCGCCACGTAGTCTAGTATCTCGCCGGTCGTGGGGCTTTCTCCCTTCAGGCCCCTGCGCCAGACCTTCCTGTCTATAGTGCCGAGCACCGCGTACTCTTGGCCGATCGCACTCGGGTCGCGGGTTTCGAGGGCGACGGTCAGTTCGTGCTCCAGCTCGTCCTGATGGACCACGATCAACTCGCACCGGGTGCAGAACCGGCACGTCTTGCCGAGCGCGATCGGCCCGAACTCGCGCACAACGACGAACAACACGAACTTGCGTAGCCGCGTGGCCCGCTCGCATATCGGGCAGCGGGTAAAGCGCGCATCCTCGTGCGGGTTGAGCGCGAAGGAGTACCGCGCGGGTAGTCTGCCTAATCTGTTCTCTCGCGCCAAGTTATTCTCACCACCCTTCACGACCGAAGCCGTCCGAGCCTAGCCCGAAGAGATTATCCTCCGGGTTCTGCCCGAGGGCTCCGATCAGCTCCTCGAGCCCGCCCATCTCTACCCTCATCCCGCCAGTCCGCGCGGGCGGCGGGTTCACGGCAACGTATTCGACCTTGCCCCGGCACCCCTCGAGCACGGCTAATAGACCAGAACTCGAGACCTCGACCGGCCTCCAGCCCGGGCCGAAGTCCGCCGAAGCGAGGAACTCCCTGGCCTTCTCCGCCGAATCGAAGAGCGGGAGGGCCGGGCGGTCGTCCAAGGACAACATCAGTGGTTCGGCGCCCGGCACCGCCT
Organism: Rubrobacter sp.; assembly: GCA_016781725.1. Taxonomy (GTDB): domain Bacteria; phylum Actinomycetota; class Rubrobacteria; order Rubrobacterales; family Rubrobacteraceae; genus Rubrobacter_D. Next base: position 5,946 of record JADDPU010000544.1, read on the forward strand.
CCTCGAAGAGGAGCACGTAGGGCGGCCCTACCTCTCTCGGCGGCACGTCAGGAGGGGCGGGGGGCCATCGTGACCAGGAGGACCAGGTCTTCCTGCGTCTCGTTGCGGACGCCGTGGGGGTCTCCTGCGCGCGCGATCACGGCGTGACCCTCGGTAAGGTCCCGCTCCTCATCGCCTACGGTGAAACGGCCGGTGCCCCGAAGGACGTAGTAGACCTTGTCCGAGCCCTCGTGGGCGTGGACCTTCTGGGCCTGGCCGGGAAGCAGACAGTAGGCGTCGTAGAACAGGTGCGGCGAGTCGAAGAGGGAGTTCTTCTGCATCTTCTCCTCCGAGAAGGCTAAGGACTCCGCGACGGGCCTGATCTCCACGGGCTCCCTCCTTGAACGTCGGTACCGAGGCCTCCACTCTAGCATCCTATTGGGCGTATGCTAGCAAGC
>JADDPU010000137.1:0-5393 GCA_016781725.1 Rubrobacter sp.
AGCACTAGGACACCCCGATCCTCTGCACGAGCTCGGCCTCAAGCTCCTCCTCGGTCAAGAGCTCGGTCGGGAAGTCGGGAAAGGCCTTCCGCAGCTCGCGCGCGGCGATGACCGGCTCGGGCAGGGTTATGTCCAGCCCGGCGAGCCGGTCGGATTCGCCCAGTACCTCTCGCGCCGGGCCGTCCGCGACGACGCTGCCGCGGTCGAGGACGACGAAGCGGTCGCACAGGAGGCTCGCGTCGGTGAGGCTGGCTGAGCAGACGATAAGGGTGAGGTCCCGGTCCCTCTGGAGGCGCACCAGCAACTCGAGCAGCTCGCGCCGGCCACGCGGGTCGAGGCCTGCCATCGGCTCGTCCAGGACCAAAACCGGGGTGCGCATGGCGAGGACGCCGGCTATGGCGACCCTCCGGCGCTGACCACCGGAGAGGGCGTGGACGTAGCGCAGCCTGTAGTCGGGGTAAGGGAGCCCTAAAGTGTTCAGGCTCTCCTCTACGCGCTCGCGGGTCTCGGCGGCGGAGAGGCCGGCGGCGGTAGGCCCGAAGGCGACGTCGGCCCCGACCACGTCCTCGATGATCTGGGATTCAGGCCGCTGGAAGACGATGCCGACCCGGCGACGCAGCTCCTGCCGGTCGTAGCCGGGCGCCGCGACGTCGCGGCCCTCATAGAAGACCTGCCCCGGCTTCAGCCGCAGAAGGTGGGCGAAGGCGTCGACGACTGTGGACTTGCCCGACTGGGTAGGACCGACGATCCCGACGCGCTCGCCGCGCCGGATCTTTAACGACACCTCCCTGACCGCCTCGACGGCCCGCGGGGTGCCTTCGAGGTAGGTGTAGCGGAAGGCCCGCAACTCCAGGATCGGGGGCGTCCCGTCGGAGGACGCCATTATCCCGGATGCTCGGACGGGGCCCGAGCGCCCGTGGCTGCGGAGACGGCCCGCCGCAGGTCGGCGGCGTCGAGTACGTCTCCGCTCAGGGGGATGCCACGGGCGCGCAGGCGGTGGGCGAGGCTTGCGGCGAGGGGCACGTCGAGGCCGACCTCGCGAAGGCGCTCGACGTGGCGGAAGACCTCGGCGGGGGTTCCGTCAAGGATCTTGCGCCCCGCCTCCAGGACCACGACTCGGTCGAAGAGGACCGCCTCCGACATCGAGTGGGTGACGTGGAGGACGCCCATGTTCTCGCGGCGGTGGAGCTCCCTGACGGTGGAGATCAGGCGCAAAGCTACAGGCACAGGCAAGAGCGAGGTGGGCTCGTCCAGGATCAAAAACCGCGGACGCATCGCCAGAGCCCCCGCTATCGCGACCCGCTGCTTCTGACCGGCAGAGAGGTCCTCGACGAGCCGGTCCTTTATCTCTGTCAGCCCGAGCTCCTCCAGAGACGACGCGACCCTCTCTGAGATCTCCTGCCTCGGGAGGCCCAGGTTCTCAGGGCCGAAGGCCACGTCGTCCTCGACGCGGTTCATGACGAGCTGGTCGTCCGGGTCCTGGAAGACTACGGAGACCTTGCGGCGCACCTCCCACTGGTGCTCGCGGTCCACGGGGACGCCGTCTACCCGGATCCCACCCTCCGTCGGATAGAGTACTGCCGTCAGCAGCTTGACCAGGGTGCTCTTCCCCGAGCCGTTGTGGCCGATGATCGCCACGAGCTGGCCCGGTTCTATTTGCAGGTCCAACTCGCGCAGCGCCGGAACCGCGTCGGCCTCGCCAGTCCGGTAGGCGTACGAGACGCCGTCTACCTCGATCATCGCGCCGCTCTCTAGCTTGTCCCTCCGACTAGTAGCGGCGCTCTGTGTCGGACCTCGTCTCCGGCGCCGTCGTCCGCCCGCTGCGGATGAGCATGACGCCTCTTACCAAAACGACCGTGACTACCGCCGCGAGCACCGCCTCTGCGACGACCTGCGGGAGGCTGGCCACGACCAGGGCGGGCGTCAGATAGCTCTGCTCCCCCAAGGGCAGCACAAGCCCCAGCCCCAGAACCCCTACGGAGTTTGTCAACGAGCCGAGCAGACCCGCGGCGACCGAGGCCAGATCCAGGCTCCACCGGCGCAACCCCACGAAGACGGCCCACGCGACCACGCCGATCAGCAACCGGGGCAAGATGGCGACTATGGGATCCTTGAAGATCGGCACGTCGGCGTAAAGGAAGGAGAAGATACCGAAGATCGCGCCGGTCAGCAGCCCGACCACGGGTCCCTCCAGCGCGCCCCCGAGGATGGCGGGTATGTGCATTATGGTGGCGTTGCCTATAAACGGTACCGGCACGGGTATGAAGCCGAGCCGCGTGGCCCCGAGGAAGAGCGCGACCCCGCCTATGACGCCGGCTATGACGATCTCTCGCGTGCTGAGATCTAGTATGGAGCCGCCCCTGTTCCCGCTGGAGTTCGCCGCCACTATGCTCCTCCTCTTCTCAAGGGCCCCCACAGAGGCCCGTTGTCTCGCAGGACGCCCACAACGTCCCGCCCGCCGAAGTATCCGCAGCTATGTGCAAGGTGTCAAACCGCCTAAAGCGGCGGCGTAAAGCGGCCGTCTGCGGCGGTCCAGCCGCCGTCCACCAGCATGAACCCACCGGTCACGTAGGAGCTGGCCTCGGAGGCCAGGTAGACTACCATCCCGACCATCTCGTGCGGCTGGGCCCAGCGGCCGAGGATGCTCTTGGCGGCGTAGGACTCGTACCAGTCGGGGGAGTTCTTTATCTGGGCAGTAAGCGGCGTCTCGACTACGCCAGGGGCGATGGCGTTGACCCGCACGCCCTTGGGGCCGACCTCGGAGGCCAGCGCCCGCAGCATCTGCACGGTCCCCGACTTGGTGGCGGCGTAGATGCCCTGCCCGGGCTCGACGACCTGCCCGCGGATGCTAGAGAACGCGATGATGCTGCCCGAGCCGCGCTCGGCCATGCCGCGCCCGAACTCCCTGACGAGGCGGAAGGTGCCCTTGAGATTAAGCTCCACTATGCGGTCGAACTCTTCGTCCGTGATCTCGAGCACCGGCTTTCTGACGTTGACGCTCGGCGTGCTCACCAGAACGTCCGGCGCCCCCACGCGCCCTACCGCCGACCTGACGCTCTCCGGGTCCGTCAGGTCCAGTTGCAGGGCGTCGGCCTTGCCTTGGGCCGCCCTGATCCCTTTAGCCGTCTCGTCCGCAGCCTTGCCGTTCACGTCGGCGCACACCACGCGCGCCCCGAACGCCGCGAGCCCGTGCGCGCTGGCCTCCCCGATGCCGCTGCCGGCCCCGACGACGAGCGCGGTCTTGCCGGTGAGGTCGAACATAGAGGCGTAATCAAACATGGGCATCCTTTCCGTAGCAGTAGTACATGGCCGTTGCGGCGTAGAGCTCGCAGGTGGTAAGGAGCTCCTCCTCGCCCACCCACTCGTCGGCGTGGTGCGGGATCTCCCGGTCCCCAGCCCCCGTCGTGACGGTGGGTATGCCACCCCAGGCTGCGAGGAAAGTCCCGTCCGTGGCACCAGGGACGCCGTTGTAGCGCGGCTCCTCCCCGGTGAGGCGGCGGTAGGCCGCCGCCATAGCTTGCACCAGCGGCTCGTCCTCCGGGGTCTCGGTAGGGGGTCGCTCCTCGATCACCTCGAGCGTCGCGTCGAAATCCGGGTCTTCGGCTTCGAGGTCGGCCAGTATCCCTTCGAGCCGGCCGACGAGCTCTCTGTGAGACTGGTCCGGGATCGTGCGGATGTCGAGGGCGACGTAGGCGCTCGCGGGGATGACGTTGATCTGGGGTTCCCCTGACTCTGGTCCCATCAAAATGGTCGGCGTCAGGCTGGGGCAGCCGAGGAAGGGATCCTCCCCGTAGCGCTCTACCTCCTCGCGCTCGAGCCTCTCGACGGCGACGACGAAGCGCGCCGCCCGCGTCACCGGGTTTACGCCGCTCGCCGGCATCGCCCCGTGCGCCATCCGGCCCCGCACCGTGACCTCGACGCGCAACGCGCCCTTCTGCTTGATACAGAGCTGGTTCTCCTCGGGCTCGCAGATCACGGCGGCGTCCACCCCCCCGGCATGCCCCTCCTCGATAAACGCCTTGATGCCGCTCATCATCCCCTCCTCGTCTACCGGGTGGCACAGGACTAGCCTGCCAGGGAAAGGTACGCCGGAGTCCTTGATCGCCCGCACAGCCAGGACCGCCGCCGCCAGGTTCCCCTTCGTGTCGCACGCCCCGCGCCCAAAGACGCGGCCCTCCACCCTCTCGGCCCCGAACGGCGGGTAATCCCAATCCTCTGCCCGCCCCTCAGTTACCACGTCCGTGTGCGCCTCGAAGAGCAGGGTCCTCCCCGGCCGATCCCCCTCCCACACGGCCCACACGTTCGGCCGGCCCGGCGCGACTTCTTTGGTATGCGTCTCGAAGCCGGCCCGCTCCAGGTAATCCACGACGAATTGGGCTACGTGGGCCTCGTTTCCGTCAGGCTCCTCGGGGCGGTAGACGCTTGGGATGCGGACGAGTTCCCGGGTGAGACGAACCAGCTCCTCGCGGTCGATACGCGCCAGCACCGCGCCAAGGAGCCGCTCGAACCCGAGGTCTAGCTGCCCTTTGGCCGGCTCAGGCAAGGCCTACTCGCCCGCCGGCCGGTAGTTCGTTGCTCTGTAATCGTCGTCCAGGAGACCCATCACGACCATGTCGGTTGGTTCGCCGTGACGCAATCGGTGCCGGCGGAGCAATCCTTCGCGCACGAACCCGCACCTCTCGAAGAGACGGATCACGCGGACATTATCCCGGTCGGCCATCGCGAAGACCCGTCGCAAGCCGAGGTCTTTGAAGGCGTACCCCACCAACCGCCTGACGGCCCGCGCGCCGTAGCCGCGTCCCCAGGTATCCTTCTCGCCTACGAGCAGGTGCATCTCGGCGCGGCGCTGGACGGGGTGGATCTCCACCAGCTCTATCTGGCCGACCGGCTTCCCCTCCGCCGTATCGATGCGCCAGGTCTCGGTGAACGGGTCCGCTTGCATGCGTTCGTAGCGTTCGCGCACGGCCTCCTCCGTGCGAAGCTCCGCCGGATCTTCGGAGAGTTGAAGCCAGTGCAGGACGTCGGGATCGAACATCCACCGCGCTAACAGCGGAATATCTTCCTCCACGAGCGGCCGCAGGCGCACCCCCTCGCCCCTCAGAACTCGTTCAACGTCCATAAGAGATCACCCGGCCTTCTCTCTACCCGACCAGAGATTACGGTAGGAGGTCACGGACGGGCATCGTCCATCCCGGCAAGGCCGGCTCTGCTTCGGCCACGTCATCGCTCTGATAAGTCGTCGGCCGGTCCGGTTCATCGGCACGGTAAACGCGCACGAGGCGCTCGCGAAGAACGTCAACGTCCCACACCACCAGGGTGCCGGCGGCGAAGTAGTCGGCCCGTTTCTCTGCTATCTCCCGCTCTGCTCTCTCGCCGTAATCGTTCTCGCTGCG
>JADDPU010000137.1:5446-6349 GCA_016781725.1 Rubrobacter sp.
GACCGGCGTGGAAGGCGGCGTCGGGGCTGAACGAGCCGCGATGCGGTAGGTCCACCGTAAACCCGACGTTGTCGGGAAAGGCGTAGCCTCTTCCGGTGCGCCGCTCGTAGGCTTCCAAACTAATATAGATCCGGCCACCCGAGCGGCCTGGGATCCCACCCGTCGGTGGCATCAGTACTATCTCCCCGTTTACGAGTTCCGCCTTGCCGTTCTCCGGAACTCGGTACAGATCGTCGATCGTCGCCTTCGTGCGCGGGCTCATAGGATCTCACCTGACCTCTCCGCTCGCCGCTATTATATGGCCCAGCTCTACCGACTAACAGCAACAGGCTGCTTCGCGTCAGACGGCGGGCCGGTTGACACGAAGCAGTTGACCTGTCAGGGTAGGTTGCGCTTCCAGATTCTGATGGATCTGCTGCGCCTGGCGTTCGAAATCCGCATCGAACTTACAGGCAACGATGCCTTCGTGCTGTTGCTGCTCATGGTGCAGGCGCACGAAGTGCTTGCGGTTCAGCGTCAAGACGGCCCGCCGGTCGCTACTGGCCTCCTCCAGAACCTCCACGTCAGTCATAGCCTGTCCGGCTCTGCCCGCCTCTCGAATCGTCAGCACGTCGTGTCCCAGTTGCCTGAGCGCCTCGACCACGGGCAGGGGGAAGTTTTCGTTCGCGTACAGGCGGGCCACCTACGCCTCTTCATTCTCACGGATCTGGCGCTCGATCTCCTCGCAGTGTGACCGCGCATAGGCCCAGGCATGAACCAGGTCCTCAGCCCGCAGCGTCGGATAGCTGCGCAACAGGTCCGCCTCTGTAACGCCCAAACGCCGCGCCTGCTCCAGAACCCAGACCGGGATGCGCGTCCGAACGATGCGGGCCTCCCCGCCGCAGACGCCGGATGTTGCTTCAA
>JADDPU010000063.1 GCA_016781725.1 Rubrobacter sp.
AAAAAGCGCTCGACTACCTTCTCCTCCACTTCGGCGAGTGGGACCTCGCGGTCCAGCTCCCGGACGAGGCTCGTGACGCCGTACTCTCTGATACCGCAGGGCGTTATGCGGTCGAACCAGGAGAGGTCGGTCCTTACGTTAAGGGCGAAGCCGTGGGAGGTGATCCAACCAGACGAGAACTTCACGCCGATGGCCGCGATCTTTCTCTCCCCCACCCACACGCCCGTGTACTCGGGGTGGTGCCAGCCCTCTAGCCCGTAGTCAGAGAGCACCCTGATTATGACCCTCTCCAGCTCGCGCAGGTAGGCGTGGGTGTCGCGCATCTTGAGGCGCAGGATCGGGTAGCCCACGATCTGGCCGGGACCGTGGAAGGTCGCGTCTCCCCCCCTGTCGCTCCAGAAGACCTCGGCCCCGAGCGACCGCAGGTACTCTTCCCCCGCCCCTAAATTCCCTGCGTCCTTCGCCGCCCGGCCCACCGTGTAGACCGGCGGGTGCTCGCACAGCAGGAAGGTGTCAGGAACCTCGTCCTTCTTCCGGAGCCGCACGAGGTCTCTCTGCAGGTCCCAGGCCTCGGCGTAGGGTGTCAGCCCCGGCAGCCGCCGCACCTCGACGGACGGGGCTTGCTTCTCCAGGGTCACGCCCGGGCTCTAGACACCGGCGATGCCGGCGGCGCTGCGGCGGGCATCGGAGGTCTGCTCGTGGGCGTGGTAGGAGCTGCGCACCAGCGGCCCGCTCTCGACGTGCTTGAAGCCTAGGGCGAGGCCGTACTTTTTCAGCTCCGCGAACTCTTTGGGCGTGTAGTAGCGGCTCATCGGCAGGTGGTTCTCGGATGGCCTGAGGTACTGGCCGATGGTCAGGATATCCACCTCGTGCTCGCGCAGGTCGCGCATGGTCTGGTGGAGCTCCTCCTCGACCTCGCCAAGGCCCACCATGAAGCCGCTCTTCGTAAGCCCGTCTGGGTTGAGCTCCTTGGCGTAGCGCAGCACCTCCAGGGAGCGCCGGTACTTCGCCTGCGGGCGGACCGCGGGGTAGAGGCGCGGGACTGTCTCGATATTGTGGTTGAAGGTGTCGGGGCGGGCGTCTATGACGGTCTTTATAGCGTCGCGGTCGCCCTTGAAGTCGGGGGTGAGGACCTCGACGGCGCAGCCTGGGACTTCGGCCCGGATCGCGCGTATAGTCCCGGCGAAGATGGAGGCCCCGCCGTCGGCGAGCTCGTCGCGGTTCACCGATGTAATGACTGCGTGCTCGAGGCCCATCTGCCTGGCGGCGTCCGCGACGCGGTGAGGCTCGTCCAGGTCGAGCTCCGTGGGCTTGCCGGTTAGGACGGCGCAGAACCCGCAACTACGGGTGCAGACGTTGCCGAGGATCATAAAGGTCGCCGTGCGGTTGTTCCAGCACTCGCCGATGTTCGGGCAGCGGGCCTCCTCGCAGACGGTGTGGAGGTTCAGACCGCGCATGGTCTCCTTGATGTCCCGGTAGACCTCGCCATCCGGGACCCTGGCCTTGAGCCACTCCGGGCGGCCGTGCGCACCGGGGGCGCCCCTCCTCTGCTGGCGGAAGGCCAAATACTCCGTAGGTACCCCGTCGGGTGGCGGGGCTACCGGACGGTCCTCCCAGCGGTGGCGGACCTCGAAGGTCTTCGTGCCGTCGTCCAATACCTTCAGGTTGATCTGTCTGCGAGCCACGGCTCTCCTATCTCCCTCGCACTTTGCGCCTAATGGTATCGC
>JADDPU010000298.1 GCA_016781725.1 Rubrobacter sp.
ATGGATACACATACTTGCCGTTGACTTCCGAGAACCCTAATTCCACGCACTAGGGTGAATAGAGGGGGCGCTGGCGCGTACACTAGCATCGAAGGCGTCCCGCACCGGAGGAGTGACCGTGCAACCCGAAGAGGTGCTCGAGCTGATCGGCTCCGCTTCCCAACGCTACGAGAGCGTGCGCGCCGCGCTGCGCTACCGGGGCGACGGATCTGCGCGCGAGGAGATCGGCGAGCGCATAAGAAGCAGTGAGGCAGGGCGACGCGCGTTCGGGATCTCCCCCGAACGCCCCGGCCAACGGTGGTACCCAGACGGGCCCTTCGGGTGGCGAAGCCGGGCGTGGCACGCGGACGAGTACCACTGGCGTTTGGAGTCCGACCGGCCGGACGGCGGGGTGAACATCCTCGCCTCCAACGGCCGGACGCCGAGCGGCGCACCGCCTCCCGGCCCGCCTTATATGGGGCGCTTCTGGAGGCGTCGGGTGGGGGGCGGCTCGCGCGAAGACGAGCCGAGGTGGTTCGACTTGGCCAACGACCACTACTGGACCTTCTACGCCCTGCTCACCGACGAGATCAGCGGCATCTCCAGCCGGCTGCGCCCCCTGGACCTCACGGTAGAGGGGACGGTGGTGTGGGCGGGGCGCGAGGCCGTGCGCCTAAGGGGCGTGCCGAGAGAGCGGTGGGATTGGGAGTGGGAAGCCGACCCCCTGAGTTGGGGCGCGGACGAGTACGAGGCGGTGGTGGACGCCGAGCGGGGCGTGTTGTTGCGCACCGCCTCGCGGCTGGAGGGCAAGGACTTCGACGCCCTGGAGGTCGAGCAGATCCGCTTCGACGAGCGCTTCCCCGAGGACGTCTTCGACTCGCCGAAGCCCCCGTACTGCAACCGTACTGCAACCAGTACAGTACAGGCCAGTACACAACAGCATCAATATTCTTTCGACTGCCCCAAAACGTTATGAATAAGCGAAAATACCCGACGCAGAAGTACAGGATAGGATAGGGTGGACCGCCCTGGCAGGTCGTGCGGGTAGCGACTTCGATCCGGCGGCCATCGAGGATTTTGCGCAAGACGCGCTGGTCAAGATCCTTGACAACCTGGACTCCTTCCGGGGCGAGAGCCGCTTTACCACCTGGGCCCAGAAGATCGCCGTGCGCGTGGCCTTCACCGAGCTGCGCCGCAAGCAGTGGCGCGACGTGTCGCTGCAAGACCTGGTTTCGCGCTACGACGCGACCAAAACCAGGCTGGACACGCTGGACGACCCGCTGCCCACCCCCGAGCAATCGCTATCCTGGCAAGTAATGCTGGCGATGTTGGAGCGATTTATCGTCGAGGAGTTGACGGACCGGCAGCGCCAGGCCCTGGTGGCCGCGGAGATAGAGGAGATGCCGCTGGAAGAAGTGGCGCGGCGCATGGATACCAATCGCAACGCGCTCTACAAGTTACTGCACGACGCGCGCCGGCGGCTCAAGAGGCGAATGATAGCCGAGGGCATCTCGCCGCACGACCTGCCGCCGGTGATCTCTAAAGGGGAGACTCTGTAACCATGCTCGACCGTGACCGACTAAGTAGCCTGGTTCGGTTGATAACAACGACCCGCCCGGACGAGATCGGCTGCGACGAGTGTATCGAGGAAGTGGACCGCTTCGTGGAGATGGAGCTCGCCGGCCTGGACGCCGCCGAGGC
>JADDPU010000126.1 GCA_016781725.1 Rubrobacter sp.
CAGGGAGGCGGCGGCGGTGCCGGCCCCGGCCATCTTCAGGAACTCTCTTCGCGTTACCTCGTTCTTCTCAGGCACTTCTTCCGTTCTCGCTCTATCTCGGATTCGGCTCCGCAGGCTTTCCCCGGACGCCCTCTCAGGAGGGCAAGGGGCCGCCCGCGTCCTTGAGGACGTAGTCGTTGTACATCCTCTTTACCAGGTCGGGGTTCTCCGCCGCGATGTTCTTGTTCATCGCGGGGTCCGCCTCGAGGTCGAAGAGGTGGGGGCCCGAGCCGTCGTTCTTGGCGAACATGGCGTACCTCTCGTCCCTGGCGAAGACGTTGTTGTGGTAGCCCGCCGTCATGTGCTCGCGCGGGGCCGGTTGGCCCCCCTCGAAGAGCACCGAGAGGTCAGTGCCCTGCATGGGCCCGGGCGGCTCGATGCCCAGGAACCCGAGGATGGTCGGGGCCACGTCGTGGGTCGAGGCGAAATAGTCGCTGGTGGTGCCGGCACCCCTGCCGCCGGGGTGGCGCATCATGAAGACTATGTCGGTAAGCTCGGGGTAGAGCGCGGATGGGACCTTGCCTGCGAAGCCGTGCTCCCCGAAGGCGTGCCCGTGGTCTGAGAGAACGACCAGGAGGGTATCCTCCGCGAGGCCAGTTCCCTCCAACTTGTCGAGGAAGCGCCCCAGCCAGTGGTCCATCATCGTGACCTCGCCGGAGTAAAGCGCGTGCATGCGCTCGAGCTGAGCCTCGGTAAGCCAGTCCGAGGAGCCGCTGCTCGAGGTCAACGGCTGGGGACCGTCGTAGCTCTCGGAGTAGAGGTTCACGTACTCCTCGGGCGGGTCCCAGGGCTCGTGTGGATCGTAAGCGTCGACCACCAGGAAAAAGGGTTGCTCGCCGCGAGTGGCCGCGGACGCTTTCAGGAGATCCATGCCCTTGGAGAAGACCTGCGGCGCGAACCAGTCTTCCTCCCTCTGGCGGCCCATGGTGTTGGCGAAGTACTGGAGCATGATCTCCTCGGCGTGCGCCCCTGAGGGGCCCCCGATCAGGACCCCATCTATCTTCTTCCTCGAGGCCGGCGTGTGCGGCCTGAAGAGGTCCCTCTCCTGCCCCCGGACCCACTCGAAGGTATTGAAGCCCCGGTGCATGTTGTAGGAGGCCCTGAACTGGTGCAACGTGTCGGTGACGAACAGGTTGTAGTAGCCCTCCTCGCTGAGGATCTCGGCCAGCGTGGTCTGCTCCTCGGGTATGGGTTCCCATCCCCACAAGGCCACGTCTTCCTCGGTAATATTGGAGAGCTCGAATCCCCTGAAGGGGAAGGTCCTGATCCCCGTGTGGATGGCGCGCCGCGCCGGGATGGAGGGTATGCCCTCTGGGTATGCCCTGGTGAAACGCACGCTCTCCTTGGCCAAAGCGTCGAGGGTAGGGGTCTGTATCCAGTCGTTGCCGTAGACCCCGACGTGGTCTTTTCTCAGGCTGTCTATTATTACCAAGACCACGTTCATCATCGTACCTCCGCTTCAGGTGTAAGTATCAGTCGCACGCTTCGACGGGCTGCAGGCACTAGTGCCGCGCCACAGGAGTGGCGCCGCGGCTCGCGACCCGGCGCCATTCGTCTTGCCACCTTAGCTTACCGCAGATCTACGCTCGCAAGGACGGTTTTCTAGGAATCCGGCGCGTGAGCTATACCCTCAACGTTATGGAATCTCAGGCTGAAGGCCTTCAGTGGGTTTGCCGTTCTCTCTGTCATACT
>JADDPU010000078.1 GCA_016781725.1 Rubrobacter sp.
TAGCCCAACGCCTCATCCTCCCCGCTATGAAGGCGTGACGACGCATCCCCACGCCCAAGCCATCTTCGGGAGGCGTCAGAGGGAGCGGCTGAGGCGGGCTATACTCAAGACGCTCAACGAGAACGCATAGGGCAGTATGGGCCCATACTACCCTATGCGGGTCTTGTGTTGGAGATGCACGGAAGCCTCGCGTCGTGTCTCGGCTTCGGTCGTGCCGAGGACGCGGCGGGGCGCCCCGGAAGGAAGAAATGAAGCAGCCCGACAAGCACCCCGCCATGATCGTCCATGAGCGGCAGCCCTTCAACGCCGAGCCCCCCTTGGCGCGGCTGCGGCAGAGTTTCCTTACGCCTGAAGAGCTTTTCTTCTCGCGCAACCACGGCTCGATACCCGATGTGGACCCGGACGGCTACCGTCTCTCGGTTGGCGGCCTGGTCGACGGTTCATTGGAGCTTTCGATGGAGGACTTGCGCGAGCGCCCGAAGAGTGAGGTCACGGCCGTCGTGGAGTGCGCCGGCAACCGGCGCGATGGGCTCATGGGGGTGGCCCCGATCCGTGGCGAGACGCCCTGGGGCGCGGGCGCCATCGGCAACGCGCGCTGGGCCGGGGTTCCCTTGCGGGAGGTTCTGCTGGAAGCTGGGGTCGGCGAGGGCGCCCGCCACGCGGCGTTCGTCGGCCTCGACGAGGTCGAGGGAGCAGACGGAAGCTTCAACTACGGGGGCTCGCTACCCCTGGAGAAAGCCCTGAGCCCGGAAATGCTGCTGGCCTACGAGATGAACGGCGAGCCCCTCCCGCGAGAGCACGGTTTCCCCTTGCGGGTAGTGGCGCCAGGGTACATCGGGGCCAGGAGCGTCAAGTGGCTCTCCGGCATCACCCTCCAGGATGCCCCCTCCGACAACCACTACCAGGCCCGCGAGTACAAGCTATTCTCCCCGAGCGCGACGGAGGAGACGGCGGATCTCTCCGAAGGGATGATGCTCGGTGAACTGCAGGTGAACGCCGCGATCTGCGAGCCCGAAGACGGCGCGAGACTGACGGCGGGGCCGGTCTCCGTGCGGGGCTACGCCATAGCGGGCGGGGGACGTCGCGTCGAGCGGGTGGACGTGTCTACCGACGGGGGACGGGTGTGGTCCCAGACCGATCTGAGAGAAGGCACCGACGTTCCCTGGGCGTGGAGCTTCTGGGAGGCGACCCTGGAGCTCGGCCCCGGCGAGCACCGCATCGTCGTCCGGGCGCTCGACTCCTCGGCCACAACTCAGCCGGCCACGGCTGCGGAGGTGTGGAACTTCAAGGGCTACGCCAACAACTCCTGGCACGGGGTAAAGGTGACGGCCCGATGAGTTCGGGCGCCGGACACCCAAATCGTGGTGCGCGAACACCTGGCCGAAGAGCGGACGCTGTGTTCTTGATTGAGAACCGGGGGCAGCCTCATCTCCTTCGGCCTCGTAATCGAGGGCCTCGGGTGCCCCCAGGGTCGCACCGGCCTTCGTCGGCTGCCCGGTGCTCGTGATGGGGGCTGGCTAGTTCCTTCGCAGCCAGGGGCCCACATGGTGGTCGCGGCCGATGGCCCGGCCTGGCAGAGACCTTCACGGTCTACGTCCTGTTCGGGGGCACATAGGTTCGACGCTGCCGGAACGACGGCCGGGAGATCGACGGTTTTCGTCAATTTGGTACGAAGTAGGCAAGATTTAATTCGTCGTTAATGGCTTCTCGGAGTACCGC
>JADDPU010000528.1 GCA_016781725.1 Rubrobacter sp.
CCAACCGGGGGCCTACGAGGCGATCTACTCGAACATGCCCGAGTTCGGGCTCGCGAAGGCGACGGAGCGCGTGCCCGCCGTAGGCGCGAGGGAGACCGCCCGTCGCCGCCTCTTGCGGGAAGAGAGAGGTTAGCCCAAAGCGGCGACGCGGATCGGTTCCTCCTCGCGAGCCGTGGAGAAGAGCGACGAGCAGCGCCAGCCCCGGTCGTGCGGCGAGGCCCACAGTTTGCTACAGTTGTTCCCGGTAGAGAGCTAGACTATCGTTCCGTTTGCGGCGAAACGTCGCCGCCGCCGACATCGGGTGGGAAAAGATGGCCGAGGCGCAAGGCGAGACTGCGAAGGCACGGTTACTCGTAGTAGACGACCAGCCCTTCATGAGGGTGGCCATAAAGGCCATTCTTGAGAGGGACAGCGCCCTCGAGGTGGTGGGCGAGGCCACAGACGGCCAGGAAGCCATAAAGCGCTGCCAGCTGCTGCGCCCCGACCTGATCCTGATGGACGTCTCCATGCCCAACATGAACGGCCTCGAGGCCACGAGGAAGATCAAGGCACAGTTCCCCTTGACGTGCGTGCTGATCCTGACCGCCCACGCCGACCACAAGGTCCTAATGGAGGCGGTCAAGGCGGGTGCCGCGGGCTATATCCTCAAGGGGGAGAACCCCTACAACACCCTTGAGGCGGTAAAGGCGGTGCTAAGCGGGGAGACGCCCCTCGACCAGGGGCTGGCCATGCGTCTCTTGAGGCACATAGGAGAAGAGACCGCCGCGCGAGAAGCCGCCCGTTCACAATCAGCGCCAGCCGCTTCCGGGCGTCTTCTCGCGGCCGTGCCTGACTCGCTCACGCCAAGGGAGACCGAGGTGCTCGCCTGCCTGGCCTCGGGCAAGTCCAACCGCCAGATAGCGACAGAGCTTCACCTCTCGCTCTCTACGGTCAAGAGGCACCTGGAGAAAATCCTCCCGAAGCTCCAGGTCTCGGACCGCACCCAGGCCGCGGTGAAGGCGGTCGAGATGGGCCTGCTTCCTCCTCCAGAGGAGAGCAGTGGTTAGGAGATCCTAGCAAAAACAGCGTTCGGGGGTCCCCGAGATCTTTTTTCCAAATATGGGCCATCTGACCCATGTACGGGCCACCAAGATGGTGCATACTTGCTCGTAAGCGTCATGGCGCTTGGCGCGCGGGGCGGTTCCTTGGCCGAGAGGGCAGGGTCCCCCCACGTGGCACGGGCGGGGCGGTTCTTTGGCCGAAGGGGCAGGGTCCTCCCCAGCTCCAAACAGAGCGGCCGGGGTCTTGGTAGTCGGCCCCGGCTTTTTTTATGCTCCCGGTAGGAGCACCTCTGCCCTCTCGACCCCGAACTTCTCCAAATATGGGTCAGATGGCCAATGGTCAACCCACCTCCTGGCCCCCATACTTCTTGACCTAGCAGAGAACACGAGAGCGGGAAGCTACGAGGGCCGGGGCATAGGACGCTCCGGCCCTCTCTCTCGTGCGCCTCGCACTCCCCTGTGCGGCAGAAGGCCCGTAGCTCCGGTCCAGACGGTCCAGGAGACGCCCCGGCTGGCGGGTGGCGGTCCGTGTTTGTGTGCAGCACACCGACGCAGAGAAGCGGTATTCCGGTCGGTACTATGTGCTTGGTTCGGCGGGGCTTAGGGTGTTGGACCGGAGCAGAGCGAAGGGCCGGGGAAGCAGTAGAACCCGGCCCATGAGAGATGCAGATGGTCCGGGGTA
>JADDPU010000283.1 GCA_016781725.1 Rubrobacter sp.
ACCAGCAGGCGGCGGCCCTCGTCCCCATCTCCCACCTCACCTCGACCCTGGAGAGCATC
This sequence comes from Rubrobacter sp., assembly GCA_016781725.1. Taxonomy (GTDB): domain Bacteria; phylum Actinomycetota; class Rubrobacteria; order Rubrobacterales; family Rubrobacteraceae; genus Rubrobacter_D. Next base: position 60 of record JADDPU010000283.1, read on the forward strand.
GGCTCGGAGGAGCTCTCGCGGATCCCGGATCTGGCCGTCGGTCGGGGGTATCGTGAGAGGGCCGAGGAGCTCGCCGGCATTTCGAGCTTCGAGAGCTTCGACACAGCCGGCGCCGTGGTGGACCACGTGAGCCGGACCCCTGGTGCCCTCGGGCTCGTGCCCTGGGACGAGGTCGGCCCGAGGGTCAAGGTCCTTGCGGTGGACGGAGAGTCACTCCTCGACCCGGACGCCGCCCGTCCCGAGGATTATCCGCTGAAGACCGAGGGGGCGACGGCCCCGGATCGCGCCGAGTTGCGGCGCGTGGTCGTGGGAGGTGACGTGGTGCTCGACCGCGGGCAGAACTACGCGGTCATCCAGCGGGGCCTTGGGCTGGACTTCCCGCTCGACGGGGGCTACGCGGCGATCACGGGCCGCGTGGCGGAGCCGAGCTACTACTCGGAGACCGGGGTTATCCACCAGTTCACGGCGGAGCGCCGGGGAGGGAGAGGCGCCGTCCGCGAGTACCTGAGCGGTGCCGACCTGACGCTGGCGAACCTCGAGAACCCCGTAATCAGGAACGCGGTCTACCACCCCGAGGCCACTACCTTTACCGGCGACCTCAGGCTTATGCCAATACTCGAACAGGCGGGCCTCGACGGCGTCACTCTAGGCAACAACCACATCCTGGACGCCGGGGCTGCCGGGCTGCTGGAGACCTTGAGGCACCTGCAAGACGCGGGCATCGCTTACGCGGGGGCCGGCGCCGACCTCCGGGCCGCCCGCGAGCCCATGGTCTTCGAGCTCGGGGAGACCAGGGTCGGGGTGCTCTCCTACCAGGGCGTACCCTCCTACGAGTGGGCCTGGGCCACGCGGGCGGCCCCTGGCACGGCGCCCCTCGTAGAGGAGGTCGTCAGGAAGGACGTAGAGCGCTTGCGGCGGGAGGTGGATCTCGTGGTAGTGATGCCGCACTGGGGCAAGGAGTACGTCGCCACCCCCGAGCCGGGGCAGGTTGACCTCGCCCACGCCGCTGTGGACGCCGGGGCCGACCTGGTCATCGGGGGGCACGCCCACTGGCCCAAGGGGATGGAGGTGTACGAGGGCAAGCCGATCTTCTACGGCGTGGGCAACTTCCTTCTGGACCAGTCCTGGTCGGAGGAGACCTCGACGGGGATCTTCGCCGAGATCACCCTCTACGAAGACAGGGTGATCCAGGTCCGGCCCGTCCCGTTCGTCATGCTGGACTACGCCCAGCCGAACTTCCTCCTGCCCGAAGCCGGCGGGGAGAGGGCGCTGCGCAAGATCTTCTCCGCCTCTTTGGGCCCCGAGTTCGAGGCTTACGAGCCCTCCGCCCGCTGACGCGTCTCTCGGCCACCGTGAGCCCGGAGGTTACACCGCCCGAGGCCGGGCAATTCTGCAAAATTCACCCATTTGGGTGATGCGCCGGGTCTACGAGGCGGCCATCATGCCGGTGTGAGAAGAGTGCCCACGAAGGGGGCTGAGAGGAGATTGCGTGGCGATGATACGGGACTACAGGTACGAGATAGACATATTCTGGAGCGGCGAGGACGACTGTTTCGTAGCCTGCGTGCCCGACCTGGAGAACTGCGCGGCCTGGGGCGACACCTACGAGGATGCCCTGGAACGGGCCCACGCGGCCATACGGGCTGACCTGGCGTCCAGGCGGACGT
>JADDPU010000556.1:0-1115 GCA_016781725.1 Rubrobacter sp.
GGTGTCCATCTTCATGCTCTCCATAAACGCGGCTATGGTCGCGGGCTCGATGCCGCAGGAGCGGACCGTGTCGGCGTAGGCGCGCAGGACGGGGTTAGGTACCCTCTCCCCGGCGACGGCGGCCATCGTCTCGGCCTCGAAGGATTCGAGGGCGGAGAGCTGCGCGTCGAGGGGGAGGTCGTGCGGGCTGTCGACGATCTCGTCGGCGTAGCGCATGAACGCGTAGAGGGCTTGCACCCGGGGCCGGACCTCCGCCGGGAAGAGCCGCGTCGAGAAGTAGTAGGTCCTGCTGTGCGCCTTCTGGACCTGCCGGCACAGCTCGTAGCTCTCGGCGAGCGAGAGCCCGCCGTCGAGCCTCATGCCGCCCGCGGGGTCGAGCCTCACCCTAGGCCCCGACCTCGCGCGCTATGCGCTCGGCGACGAGCCTCGCGCCTATGGTCACCAGCGGCACCCCGGTCCCGGGACGGGTGCTAGCCCCCACGAAGTACACCCCGCTCACTGCCCTCGAGACCATCGGCGGTCGGAAGTACCCTACCTGGAAGATGCCGTGCCCGATCCCGAACGCGGCCCCCTCCTCGAGGTTGTACTCCTCCCGCCAGTCGGGCGGCGTCCTGACCTTCTCGTAGACCACCCTGTCCCGGTCGAGCCCGCACCTGCGCTCCAGAAGCCCGTAGACCTTCTCCTTGAACGCCCCCCCGTCGCGCTCCCAGTCCACGTTCGGACCCAAGTGCGGCACCGGAACGAGCACGAAGAGCCCGTCCTTGCCCTCAGGGGCCAGACGCGGCTCCGTCTTCGAAGCCACGACGGCGTAGAACGAGGGGTCGTCGGGGAGCCGCCGGTCGCGGAAGATGGCCTCGAAGTTCTCCTTGTAGCGCCCGGAGAGATAAAAGTTGTGGTGCAGCAGGTTGTCCAGCTTTCCGTCCACGCCGAGGTAGAGCATAAACGCCGAGGCCGTGTACTTGAGCTTCTCGCGCTTCCTGAGCTTGAAGTCCGAATCGGCCGCCCCGCCCAGGAGGGTGCGGTAGGCGTACGGGAGGTCGGCGTTCGCCAGCACGGCGTCGGCCCCGATCTCTTCGCCCCCGACGCGGACGCCGCGTGCCCGGCCCTTGGTGACG
>JADDPU010000556.1:1150-1688 GCA_016781725.1 Rubrobacter sp.
GACGCCGAGCCCCGTAGCCAGTCGCTCCATCGCCTCGACGAGCGAGTACATCCCCCCCTCGGGGAACCACAGGCCGTCCTCGGCGAGCTCGGTGTAGGGGAGGAGCGAGTAGACGGCCGGCGCCTCGAAGGGGGAGAGGCCCAAGTACATAGTCTGCAGGCTGAACGCCTGCCTGAGCTTCTCCGTCTCGAAAAACTTAGAGACCTGGCGGTAGTAGTTGTTGACGGCCTTCGTCTTCAGGAGCAGCCTCAAGTTGCGCAGGCCGAAAAAGTCCTTCGCCTTGTCGAAGTCGCGCTCTACGAACTCGGAGCGGCCGAGTCGGTACTTCTGGCAGGCGTCTTCGAGAAAGCGGTAAAAGCGCGGGGTGACGCCGGGCTCGATCCGCTCGATCTCCTTGATCATCTCGGGGAGGGTGCGGCGGAGGGTCAAAGAGTCCCCGTCCCCGAAGGTGACGCGGTAGTCGGAGTCGAGGGGGATCAGGCGCACAAAGTCGTCGAGGTCGGCCCCGGCGAAGCGGAAGAGCTCGCGGTAGGTGTCG
>JADDPU010000245.1:0-4339 GCA_016781725.1 Rubrobacter sp.
TTCGTGAAAAGTTTCTCGAAGCCGTCCGCCCAACTGGGGGTGGAGGACTGGTGGGTGTAGCTGTTGTTGAGCTGCAACGTCATGGTGTTCTTGGCATTCTCTTTGCCGATGCGATCAATCGTGAGGAGGCTGCTCTGCCCCCCTCCGCAACCCGTCAATATCAAGATCAGGGCCACAGTAATGACGAGACCCGCGGACCTCTTAGCCAAATTCTTCACGAACTCCCTCCATCAACGCAGGCGCGACTAGAAGACTATCTGCCGACCTCTTGCTCCCTTTCCCCTAGTGAGCGTGATTGGATCGCTTCATTTCACGGTAGCCTAGTCCTCGGCTTGCGTCAAGTACTGTTTGCTGCGCCCCTCGCAGTCGCGGGAGACCAGCGAGTGAGTGCAGGCCGTCTACTGTGCCGCCACACACGCTAGAGCTTTCGAGGGATCTGGCCCGCTGTATATCTCCCGAGGGTGTCCAAAACCGCCCGACCAATCCGAGCACGAGTTCTTCACTGGGTCTTTCGCCGAGGAGGACGAGCCCGCTGTCCAGCAACGCGTCGAAGGTGAGCCCGAGACTTCCCGCCGCGCCCCGCTTGGAAGGATATGCACTTGGCGGAGAAAGGGCCATCGCTGGCCCGGGAGATAGGGCCAGCGATAGCCCTCTACGTGACGCTACACGCGCTGGCGGCACTCGCCCCGGCCGAAGGCGCCCGCGAGCGCACAATGTGGCTCTTCGGGGAAGGCTTGATACTCTCGGCCGAGGTCGAAGACGACAGCAGCGTCGCCTACTACCTGGAGGGGCTGGCGGCTATCGCCGTATCCGAGGACAGGGTGGCGCGTGCCGCGCGGCTGTGGGAGGCCGCAGAGGCGCTCCTCGAGACGGCCGAGGTAAGTCGCGTATGACCACGCGCAGGACCGCAACAGCCCCGAGGCCCAAGCAGCCGCTGCACGTGCCCGACTCGACCAACAGACTTTTCTGCGCAAGCGTGGGCGGAGGGACGGGCGATGACGACTGAGAGAGCGATAGCGTACGGGTTACACGTCAATCCGGCGCCGACCGCTGACGGAACATCCGGATGACGCCGGAGTCGTCCTCGGTGCCCAGGCCCGCCTCTTTTCCTGCCAGATACAGGTCCAGCGCTGCGGAGGACAGCGGGGTCTCCAAAGCCCGCTCCTCGGCGGCATTACGTACGAGGCCCATATCCTTGACGAAGATGTCCAGGGCGCTTTTCGGGGGTACAAAGGCCTCTTCGAGCATCCGCTCGCCGCGGTCCTCGAGCATGAAAGAGTTGGCGGCGCCGTGCCGGATCGTCTCGAAGACGAAGCGGGGGTCCAGGCCCAGCGCCTCGGCGTAGGCCAAGGCCTCTGCCGCCGCCGCGATGTGCACCCCGCACAGGAGCTGGTTGACGAGCTTGACAGCCTGCCCGTCACCCACCCGCGGGCCGCAGTGCACGACGCTCGAGCCCATCGCTCCCAGGACCGGGCGCAGCTCCTCGAAGAGGTTTTCCGGTCCCCCGGCCATGATCAGGAGGTCCCCTTTCTCCGCCCGCGCCACGCCCCCGCTCACGGGCGCGTCCAGAGTCCGTAGGCCGCGCTCGGCTAGAGCGTCGGCGAGCTTGCGAACCGCCTCGGGTCCTATAGTGCTCATGACAACCACGGCCGCGCCCTCGGGGAGCGCCTCGGCGGCGCCCCCCTCGCCGAATAGGACACCCTCCGCCTGCTCGGCGTTCGCCACCATGAGGACGAGTGCCTCGGTGCCTTCTGCCGCCCCTCCGAGGGAGGCGGCCCTTACGGCCCCTAGCTCGATGAGGGGATGGGTGCGCTCGTCGAGCACATCGAAGACCTTGAGCTCGAAGCCCGCGTCCACCAGCCTCTTCGCCATGGGGGAGCCCATCGCCCCGAGTCCCACAAACGCCAAGCGTTCCATAGCTACGCCTCCTCTCTCGTCCAGCCGAAGGCGGAGAGCTTCGCCTCCACCACCTCCTGCACCGCCGCCACGAGGCCGTCGCCTAAAGACTTGAGGTTGACCGTCGCAGCCTTCACGTCGAGATCTTCCCCGAGTCACCGGAAATAAGCCATCCTGAGTTCGGTGTTGACGTTGAACTTGGCTACCCCTAGCGAGACCGCCCGCTCGAGGTCGGCCTCGGGCAGCCCCGAGGCGCCATGCAGGGAGAGCGAGGCAGAGATCCTGGCCCGGACCTCCTCGAGCCTGCCCCAGTCGAGCTCGGGCGTGCCGGAGTAGTGGCCGTGGACATTGCCGACCGCGACCGCGAGGCAGTCCACGCCGCTCTGCTTGACAAACTCCTCGGCATCGCCCGGCTCGGTTGTCGCACCACTCAAGGTTTCGCCTGCCTCATCCTCGTGGCCTTCCACCCGCCCGAGCTCGGCTTCGACCCCGACACCGCGGGGACGCATCGAGCGCACCACAGACCGGGCGAAGGCCAGGTTCTCGGCGAAGGGGAGCTTGGAGCCGTCGGCCATCACTGCCTCCACCCCGCAGTCGGCGGCGCGCTCTATGAGGCGCTCGTCCCCAGCATGATCGAGCTGCACAAGGACCTCGACCGAGGAGGCCTTGGCCGCGGCTCGGAAGGCCCGCACGAGCCGCCCGCCGCCTTGCGCCCCGAATGACGACGGGCTCACGAGAATTATCACCGGCGCGCGATAGGACTCGGCCGCCCGGACAACAGCCTCGAAGCCCAGGAGGTCGTAGCAGGTGAACGCACCGACGGCCCGGCCGGTTTCCTGCGCCCGGCTCAGTATCTCTCCGAACCTGGTCTCCATTGCGGTCTCCACCGAGCTTGCGCCTCCTTCGCGTCCTCGTACGCCGGCCACTAGAGCCTCTAGCGCTCTCCCCGCAGGATCTCTATCGCTTGGGCCAAAGAACCCGGGCCGCCGACGTTGCCGGGGAAGATCACGTACGGTAGCCCCGGGAAATCGTTCTCCTCCGGCAGGATCCAGACCGGCACGATCCCCGGCGGCAAGAGTGGCCCCGCGACCTCGGCTCTGCGCACCTCGAGCCCCTTGGTGGCGATGTCGCTGGAGGTGATCCCGCCTTTCGCCACCACGAAGGAGAGCGGCAGCGTCCGGTCCACCCGCCTCATTACTTCGACTAAAGCGCCCGAGACCGCCGCCCCGATCTCGAAATTCGAAAGTCCTGCGCTCCCCGCCTTACCGGCAGTTACGAGCTCGCGGCTGGTGTAGACGACGACCTCCGACCAAGCCAGGGAATGGTTCACCTCCTCCGCCACCCGTCCCAGCTCGTCCTCCCTGCTCTCGAGTTCCAGGAGCCGCAGCACCGACATCTCGACGCCGCGTACCCCGTCGAGCTCGAGCGCCGCCTCGAGCTGGCGGCTAGTCGTCGGGACGTAGGAGCCGACCAAAATGAGCCCGTGTCCCTCTTTGGGCCTCTTGCGGTAGAGATCCTCGGACCCGAGAATCTTCGGCTCGGTGATGCCCCCGCGCGTCCGCACGAAGGACGGCCCCGTGCGGTAGAGGAAGCGCTTGCCTTCCTCCTCCGCGGCAAGCAGGCCGAGCATGAAGACCTCGAGGTCCGCGTAGGACGCAGCGTTGACCACCACCGGTCTTCCTCCGCTCACCTCCTTGAGGAGCTCGAGCACACGCTCGGGACCTCCCTCGCGCAGGTCGGCGAGGCCGACACTCAGAACCTCCGAGGCCTTGATGCGCCCCCCGGTCTTCTCCTCGACCCACTCTTTGAGGTCCGAGGCGCGATAGCCGAAGGTATGGTCGGAAGCAAACTCCGTTTGTCCCGCCGGGACGAGCTCGCCGTCTTGGCGAACCCAGTGGACGTCGTCCACCGTGATCCTGCCCGCCTCGAAGAACGCAGGGCAGATGATGAGGCCGTCGGGCTCACGCCCTCCTTCTTCGAGCACCCCCGCCAGGGCGTCCGTCTCCGCAGGATAGTGGCCTCGCAGGGTGGAGTCGCTGCGGCTCACGATGTCGAAGTCCGTCGCCGACCCGGCAGCCTCCGAGAGGTTCCGGGAGATCTCCTGGTTCAGGGCGATCGCCTCTTCCTCTGCGAGGCTGCGGGAGTTGGTCAGGATGTAGAAGGTCGGGCTCGTTTGTTCGAGCGCCCAGCGCAGGTCCTCGACCGCCCAGGTGGTAAGGACCGGCACACCGTGCACGCTCTGAACGCCGGTCGGGTCGTCATCGAGGACGACCACGCGTCTCCCGCTCTTGGAGACACGACCCCGGATCTCCTTCAGAGCTCCCTCGATGCGCAGCTCGGGCGGCTGCGATGTCAGATACTCTCGCTCGTCCATCGGACGCCCCGAGACTCCCTCCTTCGACGGACCACGCTCCATATCGGCTAACCTCCCAAACTGGGGTTG
>JADDPU010000245.1:4458-6341 GCA_016781725.1 Rubrobacter sp.
TCACATAAGTGGTAGAGGAGGGTAGCGGTCCCACGCTCCTGTGCGAATCTCTGGTTGCAAAACAACGGCATCATACTCCACGGAGAGGGTAAACTACCCGAATTCCTCACTGCACTATTCTTGAAGCTTCTTCGTGGACTTCGGAGAACGCCCCTCTCCCGACGTGGGTGCGTACCCCGGGCTCCGGCGCGTGTCCTGCGGTCAAAGCGGTGCGGCCAGGATGAGGTGGTAGACGGATCCGACCAAACCCCGCATCTAGTCAGATGCTCGGCGTGATGATCGACCGCGGGATGCCTACCAGGTTGCGGCTGTCGTCGAGACGACCAACGACGCCGCTATCAGACGCCTACTACTGACGTACCGCAACTTAGAGGAGTGATGTGCAATCATGCGGCATTGTCTTGAGGTCGCGTGACCTCTGCAAGATGGCATTGTCTTAAGCCTCTCAGTGACCCTACGACGTCGGGCCTCCAAGGCAGAGAGGAGGGCGTCGGGATCCTGGTAGGACGCTACCGGCGAGCAGAGGACCACGGGGATTCAATACCACTGCGCACCGCTATGAGAGTAGCGCCTGCAGCTCTTGGGGAGGCAAGGGCCTGCAGAGATGGTACCCTTGGCCCCTCTCGCACCCGAGCGCCCGGAGTGCTGCCAGCTGCTCGGGCGTCTCGATCCCCTCCGCCACTACCTTCATCCCCAGGCCGTGTTCGAGCCCGAGCACTCCCCGTACGATCGCCGTGTCCTCGAGGTCCTGCCCAAGCCCCCCCACGAACTCCTTATCTATCTTCAGCGTGCTCACGGGGAAGCGCTTCAGGTAGGTGAGCGAGGAGTAACCGGTCCCGAAGTCGTCTATGGCCAGCCTTACGCCCAAGGCCCTCAGCTCCCGCATGGTGCCTACTATAGGCTCCCCATAGCCCATCACCACGCTCTCGGTCAGCTCGAGTTCCAGCCTGTCCGCGCCCAGCCCCGACTCCTCGAGAGAGCGCGCGACCTCGCCCACCAAGTTCGGTTGCCTGAACTGCCTGGCAGAGAGGTTCACGTTTGCCTCGAGCGGTGGGTCGCACCCGTGCTCGTCCTGCCACTTTCGCACCTGCCGGCAGGCTTGCTCCAACACCCGCTGTCCGATCGGCACGACGAGCCCCGTCTCCTCCGCGAGCTCGATGAACTCCCCGGGGGTCAGCAGGCCCCGCTCGGGATGCTCCCAGCGCACCAGCGCCTCCACCGACACTATCCTGCCGGTTTCGAGTTCCACCTTGGGCTGGTAGTGGACTTCGAACTCACCGCGCTCCACTGCCCGCCTGAGGTCTACCTCCAGCTGCACGCGGTCGAGCGCCTCCGCACCCATCCAGCGATCGTACACCTCAATGCGTGCCTTGCCCGCGTTCTTCGCCCTGTACATCGCCGCGTCCGCCGCCCTCAGCAGATCCTCCGGCTTCTTCTCCTGGCCGGCGCCTCCCAGGGCCACCCCGATGCTGGTACTGAGCCCTACCTCGCGACCCCCGATCTCATAGAGGTGACCAATCCGCCCGAGGATTCGCTGCGCTACGGCTGTCGCCTCACCCTCACTCTGTACGTCCTCTAGGAGCACCACGAACTCGTCGCCACTCAGGCGCGCTGCAGTGTCCTCCTGGCGCAGGCACCCCCGCAGCCGGTCTGCCACCTGGCGGAGCAACTCGTTGCCAGCCTCATGCCCCAGCGAGTCGTTGACGAGCTTGAAGCGGTCTATGTCCACGTAGAGCACTGCTACGGACTCCTGCCGGCGGGCCGCGCGGGCCAAGGCGCGCTCCAATCGATCCATGAGGAGCGCCCTGTTGGGCAGACCGGTGAGCCCGTCGTGGAAAGCCTGGTGCCTGAGCTGCTCCTCGTACTCCTTGCGCTCGGTGATG
>JADDPU010000136.1 GCA_016781725.1 Rubrobacter sp.
TTAACCATCCCACGGCCTACGTGGGATTTTCTTTGTTCTTTACTTACCTTTTTCACCCGAGTGCGCCGAAGGTGCGTTCTCGGTAGTCAGCCCCTAGGATCCTGTGCGGGCCCATGTTGCGTAGACGCGAGGTAGGTATAGCCTGGCAGGATCGGCGCTTGGGGGTCCACAGCCGCCAGCGACCGCGGTCAGAAGCGTGCCCGCTGATATGCCCGTACGCGCTAGCGCTTGGGGGTGGTCGTAGGTTGGTAGGGCGAGGATCTGCAAGACCGGCTCCGCGGCGCGGCAAGTCGGGTATTTACACGGCCTGCGCGATCTCGACGGGTCTGTACCTTGCGCTGGCGGTGCGCCCGGTGTCCCGGTGCGCCGTCCGGGTGATCTCTGAGTGTCCGTCGTCGGGGGTCGACGCTCCGGAAGATCGGAGCGGTTGGCCTGGGTGGTGGAGGGTAAGGCAGATGGCCACCGAACTCCCTGAGTTAATAGACGACGGTCGGTGGGCGTCTGGACTATGATGGGGCGATGAGCATCGAGGGGCTGCTGCTGGATCTCGACGGAACCCTCTACGTCGGGGAGGAGGCAGTACCTGGCGCCGTGGAGGCCGTCGAGCTTCTCAAGGCTTCCGGGCTCGCCCTCAGGTACCTCACGAACACCACCAGGATGCCGCGTCGGGCTGTAGCCGGAAGACTGCGGGAGCTCGGGTTCGACGCCGGGGAGGGTGAGATCTTCACGCCCGCGCGGGCTGCGGCGCGCCTCATCGGGGAGGGGAGTTGTCTGCCTCTCGTGGACGGGTCTCTGCTGAAGGACCTCGAAGGGATCACGCTCTGCGAAGACGCCCCTGGCTTCGTGCTCGTCGGCGACCTCGGGGAGGGGTTCACTTACGCCCGGCTCGATGCGGCCTTCAGGTGTCTTATGGATGGGGCGGAGCTCGTGGCCCTGCAGAAGAACCGGTTCTGGCGCACGCAGGCCGGGCTCTCGCTGGACGCGGGGCCGTTCGTCGCGGCGCTGGAGTACGCCAGCGGCAAAGAGGCAGTCATCGTCGGGAAGCCCGCGAAGGACTTCTTTAGGATAGCTCTGGAGGACCTCGGGCTCGAAGCGGGGGAGGTGGCCGTGGTCGGGGATGACGCGGAGGCCGACGTCGCCGGTGCGAAGAAGGCCGGCCTTCTCGGCATACAGGTCAGGACGGGAAAGTGGCGGCCGGGGGCGGAGGAGCGGGAGGCCGACCTCGTGTTGGATAGCGTCGCCGGGTTGCCCGGGGCGCTCGGCATTCGAGGAGGAGAGGGATGAAGATCGGCGAGATCCCGGTGGAGACCAGCGGGCGTTACCAGCTCGTCTCGATCACGGACGAGGTCAAGCGGCTCGTGCGCGAGGCGGGCGTGGACGAGGGTCTCTGCATAGTCTCCTCGACCCACACCACCGCCGCCGTTACCGTCAACGAGGACTACGACAGGGACGTGCCCAAAGACCTGGCGGCGGCCTGCCGGGCTTTCCTCAACGTTTTAGACGTGCGGTTCGATCACGCCGAGGGCAACAGCGACTCCCACTTTCTGACGAGCCTCTTCGGGCAGTCGCAGACGCTGCTGGTGAGGGGGGGTGTGTTGGATCTCGGCCGCTGGCAGGGAGTATTCCTGGCCGAGTTCGACGGACCTCGCAAGAGGACCGTCAGGG
>JADDPU010000074.1 GCA_016781725.1 Rubrobacter sp.
TCGCTTAGCTCCCGCAGATGCCGCAGGCTGCTGCGTGCGTCTTCGAGCGCGTCCCTGGGGTTGTCCTGCTCGGCTATGAACCACTCCACGCCCGCGTCGTCGGCCGCCCGCAGGAGCCGCGACCAAGGCATAGTCCCCTCCCCCACCGGCAGGTCGGAGCGCGCATCGTCGTCGGCCATGTCCTTGAGGTGGACGAGCGAGACACGCTCCGCGAGGTCGCGCAGCAATGGCTCAGGCTCGACGCCACCGTAGCGAACCCAGTAGAGGTCAAGCTCCAGGTAGACCAGCCGCGGGTCGGTCTCCTGGATGAGCACCTCCCACATCGTCGTCCCGTCCAGGGGCGCGAACTCGAAGGCGTGGTTGTGGTAGGAGAAGGTAAGGCCCGCCGAGCGGCATAGCTCCCCGAAGCGGTTGAAGCCCTCGGCGAGCCTGGCAACACCCGCCCTATCCCGACGACGCTCCGGCGGGACGATCGGTACGACGGCGTGGGCCGAGCCCAGGGAGTGCATGTCGGAGATTACCGCCTCGGGGTCGGACTCCCAGGAGTCCAGGGGCACGTGGGCGCCCGAGGCGCGCAGGCCGAGGTCGTCGAGAAGCGTGCGGAGGTCCCTGGGAGGGAGGCCGCCGTATCCTGCGAACTCGACGGCGGTGTAGCCGATCTCGGCGAGGCGGCGCAGGGTGGCCGGCATGTCGCGGGCCGTGTGCTCACGGACTGTGTAGAGCTGGAGGGAGATCTGGTCCTCCCTCATGCCCGGCCCCCGAAGATCTCCGCCGCGGACCTCGCCGGTAGCGCCTCGGGCCGCTCGAAGGTGCTCTCCACCTCGACGTGCCTGCCGCCCTCGGAGGAGGCGAGAAAGGCGTGGACGACCTCGAGAGCGTGGAGGCCCAGCTCGCCGCTCGCCCGGTGAGGCCGGCCCGCGCGCAGGGCCTGGGCCATGTCGGCGAGCCCGAGCCCCCGGCTGTTCCCGGTGTAGGGATGGGTCAGGGGCACGTCGGTCCAGGCTTTCTCGTCGGAGCGCCAGAGGCGCACCGGCCCGCCGAAGGTGTTGGGGTCGGGCAGGCTCAGGGTGCCCTCCGTGCCGTAGACGTCGATCCTCGAGTGCTCCTCTGAGTAGACGTCGAAGCTCGTAACGAGAGTCCCCACGGTGCCGCCCTCGAAGTCCATGACGCCGGCCACGTGGGTCGGGGTGTTCACCGTGATGGTGCTCCCGGCGAGGGGCTCGCTCGTCACCGTGCGCTCCGGGAAAGTGACGCGGGCCGACCCCGTGACGCGCCTGATCGGCCCCATCAGGGTGGTGAGGGCCGTCAGGTAGTAAGGCCCCATGTCGAACATGGGACCCGCTCCCGGCTGGTAGAGAAAGTCGGGGTTCGGGTGCCAGTCCTCGGGACCGTGGGTCATCATGAGGGCCGTCACGGCGACCGGCTTCCCGATTAGTCCCTCGTCCATGACCTTGCGGCAGGTCTGGAGTCCCCCGCCGAGAAAAGTGTCGGGGGCGCAGCCGATCAAGAGCCCCCTCTCGGATGCGAGATCCAGCAGCAGCCGCCCGTCTTCGAGGTCGACCGCGAGCGGCTTCTCGGTGTAGACGTGCTTTCCTGCCTCTAGCGCCGCCAGCGAGACCTCGGCGTGGACCGCGGGGACCGTCAGGTTAAGGACCACCTCGACCTCGGGGTCGGCGAGCAACTCCTCGGGGCCGCACGCCTTAGGCACGCCATAGGCCCTTGCCTGCGCCTCGGCGCGTTCGGGCAGGATGTCCGCGCACGCTACGATCTCGACGTCGTCGAAAATCGCGCAGTTCTCCAGGTAGATGCCGCTGATCTTTCCAACCCCTATTACCCCGACCTTGACCGCCCCGCCACTAATGATGTACTCCTCCTCTCGACTGCAGGCTTCACGTCTGCTTTTCCTGTTGCCTGTTCGGGATCTCGACCTCGTAGCTTCTCCTGCGGGTCAGGGGCGAGGGCGCGTGCTTCTCGGACCTTTACCCCTCTTACCGCCGCGGACCAGGAGTGCTCTACACTGCCTCTTCCTCGGCGACTTCCCGCAGGGTGACCTCCCTGTTCTCGAGGGCGGAGGCGTAGCAGGCGTCTATGATGCGGGCGCGGTGCAGGCCGTCCTCGCCGAACTGTCCCTCCCAGTCGCCACCGCCGCGGATGGTCTCGACGAAGCGCCGGACCACCGCGTAGTGTCCCTCGCGCGGGGCGATCTCGGGCATCACCACGGCCGGCACCCCGGCCACGTCGGTGTAGATGCGCACCGTGTCTTCGGTGCCGTAGTTTCTGACCTTCATCTCGGCCCCGCCGTCGGTGCCGTAGAGGGTGACGCCGAAGTCGTCGCTCGACTCCCGGTAGGCGGCCCAGCCGGTCTCCAGGTTGAGCGTGGCACCGCCTGAGAGCCGGATAAAGGCGGTGGCGAGGTCTTCGACCTCGTAGGCGTCGCCGACTATCGTCTTGCCCTCGTCGCGGCCGGAGTTGCGGCCGCCGCGGCCCCGGGGGCCGAGCTCGGCGTAGGTGGCGCAGCTGACGCTCTCGACCTCGGGCTCGCCCATCAGGTAGAGGGCCATGTCGACCATGTGCACCCCGAGGTCTATGAGCGGGCCACCGCCGGCCATCTCCTTGTCGGTGAACCAGCTTCCCATGCCGGGGATGCCGTTGCGGCGCATCCAGGTCGCCTTGGCGTGGTAGATCCTGCCGAGGTTCCCCTCCTCTACGTGCCGCTTGAGCGCCTGCACGTCCCCCCGCTCGCGCTGGGTGAAGGCTATGTGGACCAGGCGCCCGGCCTCTTTGGCGGCCCGCACGATCTTCTCGGCCTCGGCGCCCGTGCGGGCGAGCGGCTTCTCGCAGAGCACGTGCCTGCCCCCCTCGAGCGCGGCTATGGCGATGGGCGCGTGCAGGTGGTTCGGCGCCCCGATGCTAACCACGTCGAGGTCGTCGCGGGCTACGAGGTCCTCCCAGCTCTCGTAGAGGTTGGGGACCCCGTAACGCCCGCCGAGCTCCCGCAGCAGGTCCACCTCGAGGCCGGCCAGCGCCACCGCCTCGACGTTCGGCATCCTCGCAAAGTTCTTCAGGTGCTGCCCGCCCGCGTAGCCGAGGCCGACGACGCCGACGCGTAGGGGCTGTGCGGATGATCTTTCGGGTTGCAAATAACTCTCCTCTGACGGTTAGCCCTTACTCCGCTCCCGCGGCTCCGCGTTCCCGTAGACGGGCGCCGTGCCCGGCGTCGGGGCGGCCCAGCGGACTGCGTTCCTGATGACCAGTTGCACGTGCGGGTTGTGGTACGAGGGGTTCTCCTCGTGGCCGGGGCGAAAGTAGAAGATCCTGCCCAGGCCTCGCCTGTAGCAGAGACCGCTGCGGAAGACCTCCCCCCCGCCAAACCAGCTCACGAAGACCAGCTCGTCTGGCGGCGGCACGTCGAAGTGCTCGCCGTACATCTCCTCCTCGAGCTCTACGTACTCCCCGAGGCCCTCCGCTATGGGGTGGCCAGGGGAGACTACCCAGAGCCTTTCCCTGTCGTCCAGGCGCCACTTCAGGTCGCAGGTAGTGCCCATGAGCCGCGTGAAGATCTTCGAGAAGTGGCCCGAATGGAGCACGATCAGGCCCATCCCGCCGAGCACCCGCCCGTGTACCCGCTCCACCACCTCGTCGGAGACCTCGTCGTGGGCGACGTGCCCCCACCAGAGGAGCACGTCCGTCGCGCCCAAGGCCTCCCCGGTGAGGCCGTGCTCGGGCTCGTCGAGGGTGGCGGTGCGCACCTCGAAGCCTCCCTCCTCGAGCATCGCGGCGAGCGCGCCGTGGATGCCTTCGGGGTAGATCTTCGCTACCTTCTCGTCTCTCAGTTCGTGCCTGTACTCGTTCCAGACCGTCACGCGCGGGGTCTCCGCCAAAGCTAAACTCCTCCGTATTCTGGTTTGATCCACTCCCGGCTCTCGGCGCTCTTCTCCACGGCTTCGAGGACTGCCTGGCAGCGGTAGCCGTCCTCGAAGGTCGGGGCCGGGCTTACCCCCGCCTTTATGCCGTCCATCAGGTCCTTTATGGTGTGGACGAAGGTGTGCTCGTAGCCCAGGATGTGCCCGGGCGGCCACCAGGCTCCCGCGTAGGGGTGATCCGGCTCCGTCACGTTCACAGTACGAAAACCCTGCACGTCAGGCTCGTCTTCGGTGAAAAAGACCTCGAGCTCGTTCATCCGCTCCAGGTCGAAGGCCAAGCTCCCCTTGGAGCCGTTGACCTCGAACGAGTTCTGGTTTCGGCGGCCCGCCGCAAACCGCGTCGCCTCGAAGGTCCCCATGGCCCCACCCTCGAAGCGCGCCAGAAAAGCGGCCGCGTCGTCAACCGTCACCTCCCCGGTCTGCGTACCCCCGCTGGCGGAGAGCCCCCCGCCAGCGCTCGCCTCCTCGAGCGGGCGCTCCCTGATAAACGTCTCAGTCATCCCGACGACCTCGGCGATCGGGCCGACGAGAAACTGCGCGAGGTCGATGATGTGGGCCCCGATGTCGCCGAGAGCACCCGAACCCGAGACCTCCTTTTTGAGGCGCCAGATCAGGGGGAAAGACGGGTCCATGATGAAATCCTGCAGGTAGGTGGCCCGCCAGTGACGGACCTCACCCAGCCTGCCCTCCTCGAGAAGCCTCTTCGCCAGCTGCACCGCCGGCGCCCGCCGGTAGTTGAAGCAGACCATGTTGACGGTCCCCGCATCGCGGGCGGCGAGGACCATCTCGCGGGCCTCGGCGAGGTTGTTGGCCAGCGGTTTCTCGCAGATCACGTGCTTCCCCGCCTCCAGGGCGGCGAGCACGATCTCCCTGTGGGTGTTGCCCGGCGTGACCACATCGACCAGGCCAACGTCGTCGCGCCTTACGAGGCGGTGGTAGTCGGTCTCGTAGGACTCCCATCCCAGGGAGTCGGCCGCCTCCCTGACACCTGCCTCGTCGCGACCGCAGATGGCGGTCATCCTCGGGGCTGGGTCGACCTCGAAGAAGCGGGCGACCTGGCGGTAGGCGTTGGAGTGGGCGCGTCCCATAAACTTGTAGCCGACGAGCCCTACCCCGACCTCCCGGCGCTCCACGGCTACTCCTCCCTCGCGAAGGCGGCGTCGAAGGCCACAGTGGAAGGGGTGAAGTCGATGCGGCGGGTGAAGGCGAGCGCCTCGGGGGCGCCCCAGTTGCGGTCCATACCAGAGTCCTCCCACTCGATCGAGAGCGGTCCTGCGTAGCCCGTCCGGTTCAGGGCCCGGACCACCGACTCGAAGTCAACGTCGCCGTGGCCCGGCGAGACAAAGTCCCAGCC
The DNA here is from genome assembly GCA_016781725.1 of Rubrobacter sp. GTDB lineage: Bacteria > Actinomycetota > Rubrobacteria > Rubrobacterales > Rubrobacteraceae > Rubrobacter_D. Next base: position 5,278 of record JADDPU010000074.1, read on the forward strand.
GCGCTCCGCCTCGCCGAACTCGAGGTGGGAGGCCAGGATGGAGCGTCGTCCGTCGAGCGCCTTGCGCGAGTCCTTGACGTGGAAGTGGTAGATACGGTCGGCGAACTCCTCGATAAACCTCGCCGAGTCGAGGAACTGGTGGGCGAAGTGGCTCGGGTCGAAGTTGATGCCGAACCCCTCGCGCCGGCCTATGGCGTCCAGGGCCTTGCGGGTGGTGACGAAGTCGTAGGCGATCTCGGTCGGGTGCACCTCGAGGCCCCACCGCACGCCCTCCTCGTCGAAGACGTCGATTATCGGGTTCCACCGCTCGGCGAAGTCCTCGTAGCCGCGCTCTACCTCCGCGAAGTCGTTCGGCGGGAAGGAGTAGAGCAGGTGCCAGATGCTAGAACCCGTAAACCCGTTGACCTGCGTGACCCCGAACCGGGCCGCGGCCCGCGCCGTGTCCTTCATCTTCTCCGCCGCGCGCCTCCTTACCCCTTCGGGGTCGCCGTCGCCCCAGACATCTGGGGGGAGTGTGGCCTTGTGCCGGTCGTCTACCGGGTCGCAGACGGCCTGGCCGACTAGGTGGTTGCTTATGGCCCAGCAGTTGAGGCCGTTACGGCGCAGGATCTCCCACCGCCCCTCGACGTAGCCGTCTTCCGAGAGGGCCCGGTCCACCTCGAAGTGATCGCCCCAGCACGCCAGCTCCAGCCCGTCGAAGCCCCACTCCCCGCACTTTCTCGCCAGCTCCTCAAGCGGCAGGTCAGCCCATTGCCCCGTGAACAGCGTTACCGGTCTGGCCAAAACTCCCAACCTCCTCTTCTCTCTTCCCGGCGGAGAGCGGCCCCGCGCTCCACCCATCCCTACAGCTTACCGCCTCGCGGCAGCCAGATCAGAGGCGGCGACCATCTCGCTCTCCGGCCGTCACACGAGTACCAGGGCGCTTCCGTGCTGCGTGGTCTACTACGCCGTGAACGTCGCCCACGAGGCTTTCGCTGGCGAGTCACACCTGGAGCAGGACCGGGTGACCGCAGCCAACTCCTCAGCTCGGCGCGTATCTATCCAGCACAACAACATGTAG
>JADDPU010000247.1 GCA_016781725.1 Rubrobacter sp.
CCAACGGGCGCGCTATCTGCTTCTACGAGAGGATGGGATTCCGACCGAGGAGCCTCTCTATGGAGATGGTTCTACACGGAGGAGCCAAGGTCTTGCGTCTGAAAGGGCCGGATCTGCCGCTACCGGGTGATGGCGCGGGTGCTCAGGCGCGCTGGGGCGTCTTGCGGGCGGCGGCGTTGGCGCGCCAGGCTTTGTAGAGGGAGAGGACCGGCGAGGCTATAAAGATAGAGCTGTAAGTACCGGCGAGGATACCGACGAGGAGGGCGAAGGCGAAGTCGCTGAGGGTGGCTTCGCCGAAGATCAGGAGCGCGGTAATGGGGATAAGGGTGAAGAGGGAGGTGTAGATAGAACGCCGGATCACCTGCCGGATAGACGTGTTGATAGTCTCGTCGAAGCGGCGGCGGTTGTACCCGACCGAAGGGGTGTTCTCCCTGATCCTGTCGAAGATGATTATGGTGTCGTAGAGCGAGTAGCCGAGCACCGTCAGGACGGCCACCACCGTAACCAGGCTGACCTCCCGGTTGAAGATGGCGTAGAACCCGACGGTCATCAGGATGTCGTGGATCAATGCGGCCATCGCCGCCATGGCGAAGGCAAACTCGAAGCGGATGCTGATAAAGGCTACGATGATCAGGAGCGCTGCCACTACCGCCTGCAGCGCCTGGTTTCTGAGCTGCTCCCCGAACGCCGGGCTCACGCTGGTTACGCTGACCTCCCCGCCCAGGGTCTCGCTCAAGGAGTCGCGGATCTCCCTCTCCTCCTGCTCGCTTATGACTGGCGTGCGCACCTCGTAGCCGTTTTCACCCAGCGTGGTAACCACGGAATCTTCGGCCACGTCGGCAGGTAACGCGTCCACCACCTCCTCGGTGCCGAACTCGCTCTCGGCGTTTGCCACCGTGAACTGGGCGCCGCCCTGGAAGTCTATGCCGAGGTTCAACCTGCCGAACGCGATGGCGGCGATGCTCGCGAGGAGCAACACGGCGGAGAAGGCGAACCAGAGCCTCCAGCCGCCGGCGAAGTCCACCCTCTCGAACACGCTACTTCACCCTCGCCGTCCGGGCCGCGTTGATGCTGCCCTTCGAGACGCCCATCATGGGAGCCGAGAGGTGGACCCCGCGGCCGGAGAGGAGGCCGAGGAGGGCCCGCGTCACCACGATGGCTGTGAACATGGAGAGCACGACGCCGATGGCGAGCAGGACCGCAAAACCGCGGACCGAGCCCGTGGAGAGCGCGAAGAGGATAAACGCGGTAATGAGCGTCGTTATGTTCCCGTCAAGGATGGCGCGGAAGCCCTTCTCGTAGCCGGCCTGGATCGCGGTCCGCGGGGTCTTGCCGCGCCGGACCTCTTCTTTGATTCGCTCGAAGATGACCACGTTGGCGTCGGCCGCAACCCCGATAGAGAGCACGATGCCGGCGATACCTGGCAGCGTAATGGTGATCGGGATGATCACGATAAGGCCCCACAGCAAGAAGGCGTAGATCAGCAGCGCCAGCGCCGCGACGAGCCCGAGCGCCCGGTAGATGAGCACGAGCAAGACCAGCACGAGCCCAAACCCCACGAGCGCCGCGAGTAGCCCGCTCCTCAAGGAACTCAGGCCCAGCGTCGGCCCGACGGTAGTCCGGGAGATGACCTCCATGTTCACCGGAAGAGCTCCGGTATTAAGTACGGTCTCGAGCTGGCGCGCCTCGTCCT
>JADDPU010000070.1:0-4086 GCA_016781725.1 Rubrobacter sp.
TATTTGGTCTCTTGCGTGTTCTCCTCGCCGAGTTCAAAGGCCCCTTTGCCGACGTTGGCGCTATCCGAGAAGCCCTCCGCGCCGCCCGAGGTGTCGGTCGAGGGCCCGCCCCAGCGCGCCTCCTTCGCCTCTGCGGCGCTGACGTCGAGCACTATCTTGTTGTCGGCGGTCACCTCGCTGACATGTCTGACCGGTACGTGCAGGTCCGCCCGCAGGGTACGTCCCACTACGAAATCGGCAGCGCCAACCGTCTTGAGGTCGCCTATCTTCTCCCCATCGGAGCCGACCACCTCGGCCCCCGTGCCCTGCAACTGGGCCAGGGTCTGCGGTCCCTCGCCCGAACCGAACTGCTTACCCCTTGGGCCCACCTCTGATCCACCGCTCGCCATGCCTCACACCTCCCCGGTTTGCTAACCCTCAAAACCCCGCTTTAGGTATGATGCCCCGGGTCGGGCCATTCTAAGCAACCAGACCTCCGAGCCCTCGGCAATGCCAGGGAGACTCGGAGCCGCCAGGTCAATCGGGAGCCGTGGTTTCGAGGAGGTACTTTACGACGTCGGCGAGGGAGCCGCGCCTCTCGTAGACGGCCCGCTGCAGCTCGGCGCCGGAGCCGCGGTCCAGGATCTCCAGCGTCCCCTCGAGCTCGGCCTCGCAGCCAAGGTCTTGGGAGACGGGGCGCAGCCTGGCGACGAGGTCGCGGGCCGTCTCGCGGGCCCCCTTCTCCACTCCCGTCGAGAAGTCGTAGAACCGGGCGTCGAGGCCGCGCCGGATCGCCCGCCACTTGTTCTCGGAGACGAAGCGCGGATCCTCCGGGGCGTACTCTTCCGCGGTGGCCACCAGGCACTGGGTCAGGGCGGCCAAAGAGACGACGTAGGCGGGCTCGGCCTGGGCGTCCAGGACCCTGAGCTCTACCGTGCCGTGGCGGGGGTGGGGCCGCACGTCCCACCAGAACCAGGAGTAGTCCGGTATGTTCCCCATGGCGACGAGGGCGTCGGTGTAGTCCTCGAACTCCGCCCAGTCGCGGAAGGTCGGCGGCAGTCCCGAGCGGGGGGAGGCGTCCCGGATCTTGACGCGGGCGCAGGCGAACCCGGTGTCCATCCCGTGCCAGAAGGGGGAGTTGGCGGAGAGCGCGGTCAGGAGGGGCGTGTGGCGGGCTAGGGCGTTCGTAGCCGCTATCGCGGCGTCCCCGTCAGGCACACCGACGTGCACGTGCAGCGCGTAGATGATCTGGAGCCGCGCGAGGGCGCCGAGCTCCTCCTCCATCCTCCTGTAGCGCTCCCCCGGGGTGATCTTCTGGGCGAAGGGGTCGGACAAAGGGTGCAGCCCGGAGGCGGCGATCCCTACCCCCGCCTCGCGGGCAGGCCCAGACACCTCGCGCCGCAGGGCTCTTAGCTCCCGCGAGAGCCCAGCTACGGTCGGGAAGACGGGCGAGCGCATCTCGACGCAGTCCTGGAAGAGCTCGGGCGCCATCCGCCCGGAACCTTCGGGGGCGGCGCCGAGCACCGACTCTATGGCGGGGACCAGCTCCAGGGTGGAAGGGTCGACGAGCTGGAACTCCTCTTCGACGCCGACGGTATAAGGGCGGGTCGCCCCGAAGCTCGTCTCCATGCCGGCCATTGTAGCGCCGGCCCTTTGGGCCTGGGCGAGTGAGGAGTTACACGGCCCGTTCTCGGTTTCGTCGCCGGGTGGGTGGGTACAGAATTGGAGGCAAACCCGCGTTCCGAGGAGAGACGAGATGATCTTGAGGGCAATCCCGACCGGCGTGCACGGCGCTATCGACTACCTCACCGGCGGCGCGCTGCTCGCGGCGCCTAAGGTGCTCGGGATCGAGGACGATCCGCGGGCCGCGCTCGTCCTGCGCTCCGCGGGCGGCGGGGCGTTGGTCTACAGCCTGATCACGGACTACGAGCTGGGTCTCTTGAGGCTCCTGCCCATGCCGGCACACCTCGCCCTGGACGCGGCGAGCGGTGTCCTCGTGGCGGCCTCGCCCTGGCTCTTCGGCTTCGCCGGCAGGGGCCGCCGCTACTGGCTGCCGCACGTCCTGGTCGGGGCGACCGAGGTGCTGGCGGCGACCACGACCAGGACCGAGCCGTCGGCGGGGTGAGATCATGGGCGAAAAGCAGGGAGGGTCGGCTATAAAGTCGCTCGAAGGAGAATGGAAGGTGGAGCGTCTCGGTGGTCTCTTGCCGCCCATGATCGGCGTTCGCAAGAGCATCCGCGGCGCCGGCGGCGCGACCCGGGTCGGTCCCCTGCCCGTGTGGCCTTTCCGGGGCGAGCGCAGGGAGGGACGCGTCGAGTTGGTCTACCGCCGGCCGTTCTCAGGGTTGGTAGACGAAGTGCGCCGGGAGCCCGGCGGATCCTGGCTCGGGCGTACGAGGTTTCTGGGTCTCGAGTTGGGAAGGTTTCGGATGACCCCTATCAGCGAGAAGGAGAGAGAGATGAACCAGCAACAGAAGCTTCGGACGAAGCTCGTCGAGTACGTGCAGAACGTCCACGCCATGGAGCAGAACATACTGCTCATGCTGGACTCCATAATCCTCACCACCGAGGATCCCGGCCTCACGGCGATGTTCCGCGAGCACAAGGAGGAGACCCGGCGCCAGGAGAGGCGGCTCAACGATCGCCTGAAGGCCCTGGGCGGGCTGAACCTGACCTCGACGGGCAAGGACATAGCGGCGATAGCGGCCGCGCAGGCGAAGGGTGTGACCGACCTGTGGCGCGCCGACAAGGCGGTGCGCAACGCCAGGGACGCGTTCGTCACCGAGCACCTCGAGATAGCTGCCTACGAGGTGCTCGAGCGCCTGGCCGAGCGCGCGGGCGACACCGAGACCGCAGAGGTGGCGCGCGAGAACCGGGCCGAAGAAGAGGCGATGGCCCGGAGGATAAGCTCCAACTGGGACGGCTTCCTCGACCTCACGCTCGCCAACGAGGGCATCGGCGCGGGGCAGGTGCCCACACCTTGAGGGCCCGCGTTCACCGGTTCGCACAGCGCAGCCGGCAGAGGCGTCAGGACCACGACAGGCGCCGACGAGGCGCAACGAACCGGTCGAGGAACGCCCCACGGCGGCTAGAGGGCGCCCAGCCGTCGTAGCAGGCCCACCGCGTCGAACTCGCCCCAGTGCTCGACTATCTGGCCGCCCGCCGTGTGCACCAGGTCCATGCCCATCGCTTCCACGCGCCTGCCGGTCGGGGCCACGCCGAGGAGCTCGCCCTGATGGGTACCGCCCATAACCCAGCGGAAGGCAGCCTTCTCCCCCTCGCGTACGGCGTCGACCTCGGCCACGCGCAGGTCGGGGAAGGCCGTGCGCAGGGCGGAGAGTCCCCCTCCGAGCCGCTCCGGGTCGGGGGGCGGACCGGCGAACGGATGGTATCCGACCCAGGCCTCGTCGATTCGGCCACCGATTATGCGATCGAACTCGATCCCGGACACAGCCACCTCGTCGCCCGTAGGGGCTATGCCAAGAAATGGGCCCCGGTGCGTCCCCCGCGCCGTCCAGCGGGTCGCCACCGTGCCGGCCTCAGCTACCTGATCCTCGACGCTGAGGCGGAGGTCGGGGAAGGCGGCGCGGTAGGCGCCCACGTAGCGCTCGACGCCCCCGAACCCGTGCACCTCCTCGGGGAAGCTCGGATCGTGGAGCACGTAGTTTCGGGTAAAGATCTCGCCCAAGTACGAGAAGGTTCCGCCGGTGAAGACCTCCTCCAGCCACCGGCGAACCAACGCCTTGTCCTCGGATACGGAACGCACTCCCTCTCTCCGGCGTCGCTCTCGGAAACCCTCACCCCGCGGCTTGTCCCCCCGAGGGGAAGACCCAAGGAGCAGTGTAGCAACTACGAGAAGCAGCGCCGCCGATCCGTCAGCGGGACCCTCCTCTCGGCCCCAGGCAGGGGGACGGGGCAGGCGTGTCCCCAAACGCACCGTCGACGAGGAATGCCTTGTCGGGTGTATCCGGGTCCAGTAGAAGAACTCTCGCCCTCAAGCGCCTCCACAACCTCGAATAGATGTGGCGCGTGCTCGTCGCTCGTCCTAGACTGCCAACACAACCTGTGGCAGTAAGGTATCGAGAAGGACCATGTTGGTCGGCTCGC
>JADDPU010000070.1:4200-6208 GCA_016781725.1 Rubrobacter sp.
ACGAGCCGTACGCAGGGGCGACCACAGGGTCGGAGGAGTAGACCGGTGCGTCTGAGCGTCATCACCGATGAGATCTCCCAGGACCTGGATCTTGCCCTCGGAGTCTGCGCGGACCTGGGGATCAGGACGGTGGAACTGCGCGCCGTCGGAGGCACGAACATCGTCTCCCACGATCTGGGTAGCCTGCAGCGGATCAAATCCACCCTGGCGGACGGGGACTTCGACGTCTGCGCCATCTCCTCGCCTTTTCTGAAGTGCCATCTTTATGACGGCGGGGCTCCGCAAGGTGCTATGCATTCCGCCACCCCGGCGTCGAGGGAGGAACAATGGGGAATCCTGGAAAGCTCGCTCAGGGTCGCGCGGCTTCTTGGCGCCCCGGTAGTGCGTGCTTTCTCCTTCTGGCGGGCCGAGAAGCCGGAAGAGGTGAGAGAAGAGGTGGCCGACGTTCTCTCCGAAGCTGCCCGGCGCGCCGAATCGGCCGGGCTCGTGCTGGGGCTGGAGAACGAGCACACCTGCAATATCGGCACCGGAATCGAGGCGGGGTGGGTGCTTGGGCGCATCGCCTCTCCGTCCCTGGGGGTCATCTGGGACCCTGGCAACGAGGCCATGCTGGGGTCGAGACCGTTCCCCGCCGGCTACGGTCACATCCGGGGCCGCATCGCCCACGTCCACCTCAAGGACGTGGACGTGGAGGGCAACTGGGTGAGAGTGGGCACGGGGGTAATAGATTACCCAGGCCAACTGCGCGCGCTGGCCGAGGATGGGTATGCGGGCGTACTCTCTCTGGAGACACACTACGAGGTTGCGGAAGGCGGACTAGAAGGGGCGACGCGGGAGTCGGTCGCCGCGCTCCGAGAGCTGTGCGGGCGGGCCGGCGTGGAACTGCAATCCTGACTGTGCGGGGGGGTCGTATGCAGACGTTCGGCGTCGGCATCACCGGGGCGGGCACCATCGGCGCCGTCCACGCGGAGGCGCTCAGCAAGATCGAGGGCGCAAGGTTGGTTGCGGTCACCTCGACGCGCGAGGCCACGGGCCGGCAGCTCGCCGATGCGCACGGGGCCGGGTGGCACGCCGACCTCAGGGAGCTGCTCGCGAGGCCAGACGTGGACGCGGTGATACTGTGCACCCCCTCCGGGCTGCACGCGGCGGAGGCCGTGGCGGCGGCCCGCGCCCGCAAGCACGTGATCACGGAGAAGCCGATGGCCACTACCCTCGCTGACGCCGACCGCATGATCCGTGCCTGCCACAAGGCAGGAGTCACCCTGTCGGTGATCCTCCAGTACCGCTTCAACCGCGACGTCTTGCGCCTCAAGCGCGCCGTCGAGGCCGGGCTGGTCGGCCGGCCGGTGCTGGGGAATGCCTTCGTTCACTGGCACCGCACGCAGGCGTACTACGAGGAGAGTGACGGCTGGCGCGGCACCTGGGCTCTCGACGGTGGAGGCGCCCTGATGAACCAGTCCATCCACGCCGTAGACCTTCTCCAGTGGATACTCGGGCCCTTGGAGGGTGCCTGTGCCTACGCCGGCACCCTCGCGCACGAGATAGAGACCGAGGACACCGCCAGCGCCGCCCTGCGCTTTGCGAGCGGGGCGCTGGGCGTCATCCAGGGGACGACCTCAGCACACACAGACTGGCCCCTCAAGATCGAGATACAGGGCACCGAAGGCAGCGCCACGCTACAGGGGCAGCGCTTGACGGTCTGGCAACCAGTTCGCGAAGAGGAAGTCCTCTCCGGGCGCGAGCTCGAGTCCCTCCCCGGGCCTCGTTGGGACGAACCCCTCGGCGTCGCGCACAGGCGGCAACTGGAGGAGATCCTGGCCGCCCTGCGCGAGGGCCGTGAGCCGCCCGTCCCGGGCGAGGAAGCCCGCAAGGCGGTCGAGATCATACTCGGTATCTACGAGGCCGCGGCCACCGGGAAGTATGTCACCTTCCCCCTCGAGCCCGAAGTGGAAGTAACGCCCCGGTCGCCTACCAAGCAGGCGGAGGAGAGGTGAAGGGTCGAGTTCCG
>JADDPU010000530.1:0-429 GCA_016781725.1 Rubrobacter sp.
CCTACACAGCGGCTCTTCTCGAAGCGGTAGGGGTCCTCCAGGGTCAGCACGAAGGTCAGCGCCGTGAGCCCTCCGACTCCCTCGACCTGGCGCAAGAGCTCGGTTTGCGGGTAGTAGTGCTCTTTAGAGATCGCCTCCAGCTGGCGCTCGTAGTCCCGGATGCGCTCCGTAAGCGAGCCGATCGTCTCCAAGATGGGCCCAAGCGCTGGCCGGAGTGCCTCGGGTATGTGCTCTGAGGCTCGCTTGTGGAAGCTCCTCGCCGGACACTTGGGCAAGCGGGCCCCGAAGGACTTGACCGCTCCTCGGACGTGGTTCACGAGCTGCGTGCGAGCACCGACCAGCGCCTGCCGGGAGCGGATGATGGCCATATGGGCCTGGGAGTCTTCGCCCCGATGCTTGAGCGGGTACAAGAGCTTCGGATCAAGACGG